>DATABK010000204.1:0-5931 GCA_036259695.1 Actinomycetes bacterium
CGAGAAGACCGACGTGGAGGCGGTCCGGCTGGGCCTGGCCGACGGCACCGTCGACGCCATCGCCACCGACCACGCCCCCCACGCCCGCGAGGACAAGGAGGTCGAGTGGGCCACCGCCCCCCCGGGCATGCTCGGGCTGGAGACGGCCCTGGCCGTGACCCTGACCGAGCTGGTCTCCGGCGGGTACCTGGACCTGGCGACCGCGGTCGAGCGGCTCGGTGCCGGGCCGGCCCGGTGCCGGCGGCTGCCCGGGCACGGGGGGCCGGTGGCGCCCGGGGCGCCGGCCAACCTGGCCCTGTTCGACCCGGCGGCGACCTGGACGGTCGACCGGGCCAGGCTGGCCAGCCGGGCCCGCAACACCCCCTTCCACGGCCGCGAGCTCCGGGGACGGGTGGTCCACACCCTGCTGCGGGGCGCCTTCACCGTCCGCGACGGGCGGGCGCAGCGGTGAGCTGGGTCCTCGGCCTGGTCGCGGTGGCGGTGATCGCCGGGCTGGCGGCGTGGCTGGTCCTCTGGGCGGTCCGGCGGACCGTGCGCCGCCAGGAGACCGGGGTGCCGCCGCCGCCCACCTGCCCGCCGGCCGGGCCGGCCCTGCTGACCTACCAGGCCCGCTACCTGGGGACGACCTTCGCCCCCTCGACCGTCCGCCGCTTCAACGGCTACGGCCTCCTGGGGCGGCGGCTGGTCGGCCTCACCCTGGAGCCGGGCGGGCTGCGGGTCGACCGCGACGACGACCCCTGGTGCATCCCGGCCGGCGACCTGCGCGGGGTCGAGGTCGCCTCCCACCACGCCGGCAAGGAGGTCTACGCCGACAAGGTGCTGGTGGTCGACTGGCAGCTCGGCCCGGCCACCCTGCGCTCCGGGTTCGTCCTCGACGAGGTCACCGCCCCCGGCTGGGCGGAGCGGCTGCGGCCGCTGGTGCCCCGGTGAGCCGCGACGCGCTGCTGGTGCTGGAGGACGGGGCCGCCTTCGGCGGCGAGGCGTTCACCACCCGGCCGGCCACCGTGGCCGGGGAGGTGGTGTTCAACACCGCCATGGGCGGCTACCAGGAGGTCCTGACCGACCCCTCGTACGCCGGGCAGCTGGTCTGCATGGCCGCCCCCGAGGTCGGCAACTACGGCACCGCCGCGGCCGACGCCGAGTCCGACAAGGTCCAGGTGGCCGCGTTCCTGGTCCGGCAGGCGGCCCGGCGGCCCTCGAGCTGGCGGGCCGAGCGCAGCCTGGCCGAGGAGCTGGAGGCGGCCGGCGTGCCCGGGGTCGAGGGCCTCGACACCCGCCGGCTGGTCCGGCACCTGCGCCAGCGCGGGGCCATGCGGGGCGCCCTCTCCACCGAGGAGCTCGACCCCGGCCGGCTGCGCGAGCTCGCCCTGGCCGCCCCCGACCCAGAAGGCCTGGCCATGGTCGACCGGGTGACCCGGGCCGAGCCGGTCGAGCTGCCCGCCGAGGGCACCGAGCGGCACCGGGTCGTGCTCTACGACTTCGGGGCCAAGGCCAACATCGCCCGGCGGCTGCGCCGGCTCGGGGCCAGGGTGCTGGTCGTGCCCGCGGCCACCCCGGCCGCCGAGGCGCTGGCCTGGCGGCCCGACGGGGTGATGCTGTCCAACGGCCCCGGCGACCCGGCCACCGTCGGCCACGGCGTCCGGGCCACCCGCGACCTCCTCGGCCGGGTGCCGGTGTTCGGCATCTGCCTCGGCCACCAGCTCCTCGGCCAGGCCGTGGGCGGCCGCACCGTCCGGCTCAAGTTCGGCCACCGGGGCGTCAACCAGCCGGTGGTCGAGCTGGCCACCGGCCGGGTCGCGGTGACCAGCCACAACCACGGCTTCGCGGTCGACGGCGACAGCCTCCCGGCAGGCGTCCGGGTGACCCACGCCAACGCCAACGACGGCGTCGTCGAGGGCCTGGAGTGCCTGGACGTGCCCGCCTTCTCGGTCCAGTACCACCCCGAGGCCGCCCCCGGCCCTCACGACGCCCACCCCCTGTTCGAGCGGTTCGCCGGCCTGATGGAGGCGCGAGATGACTGAGCCCCGGACCTTCCGGGCCCTTGGCGGGGTCGACGAGGGCGCCCTGCCCCCGGCCGGGGAGGTCGCCGACGCCCTCCGGGCCGAGTTCGAGCGGGTCTTCACCCTCAAGTCGAGCCTTCGCGGCGAGGCCCAGGCCGCCGTCTCGCCCACCGGCCGCCGCACCACCGCCCAGGACGAGGCCAAGCTCCGCACCCTGGTGGCCAGCGTCGAGGGGGCCAGCCGGCTCGCCATCCGCCTCCGCCTCCTCAGCCCCGCCCAGGTCAGGGCCCTGTGGGCCGAGGCCATGGCCAGGGGCCTCTACGACGGCTGGGACGCCGGGCAGAGCGCCTATGACCGCGAGGGTGAGGCCTAGTGCCGCTGCGGGAGGACCTGCGGACGGTCCTGGTCGTCGGCTCGGGCCCGATCGTCATCGGGCAGGCGGCCGAGTTCGACTACTCCGGCACCCAGGCCTGCCGGGCCCTGCGGGGGCTGGGGCTGCGGGTGGTGCTGGTCAACTCCAACCCGGCCACGATCATGACCGACCCCGAGGTCGCCGACGCCACCTACCTGGAGCCACTCACTCCCGGCCCGGTGGCGGCCGTGCTCGAGGCCGAGCGGCCCGACGCCCTGCTGCCCACCCTGGGCGGGCAGACGGCCCTCAACCTGGCCGTGGCCCTGCACGAGAACGGCACCCTGGAACGGCTCGGGGTCGAGCTCATCGGGGCCACCGTGGACGCCGTCCGCCGGGCCGAGTCGCGGGTGGAGTTCACCGAGACCTG
Source organism: Actinomycetes bacterium (assembly GCA_036259695.1). Classification (GTDB taxonomy): domain Bacteria; phylum Actinomycetota; class CALGFH01; order CALGFH01; family CALGFH01; genus CALGFH01. Next base: position 2,780 of record DATABK010000204.1, read on the forward strand.
CCGGGCGGCCGGGCTCGACCTGCCCCGCGGGGTCGAGGTCGGCACCGTCGCCGAGGGCCAGGCCGCCGTCGCGGACCTCGGCCTGCCGGTGGTCATCCGGCCCTCGTTCACCCTCGGCGGCTGGGGCGGCGGCATCGCCCGGACCCCGGCGGAGCTGGAGCGGCTCCTGGCCGAGGGCCTCACCGCCAGCCCGGTCGGCCGGGTCCTGATCGAGGAGTCGGTGCTCGGCTGGAAGGAGTTCGAGCTCGAGGTCATGCGCGACCGGGCCGACAACGCCGTGGTCGTCTGCTCGATCGAGAACGTCGACCCGATGGGCGTCCACACCGGCGACTCGGTCACCGTCGCCCCCCAGATGACCCTGTCCGACCGCGAGTACCAGGAGATGCGCGACGACGCCCTGACCGTGCTCCGGGCCGTCGGGGTCGAGACCGGCGGGGCCAACGTCCAGTTCGCCGTCGACCCCCGCACCGGCCGCCGGGTGGTGATCGAGATGAACCCGCGGGTGTCGCGCTCCTCGGCCCTGGCCTCCAAGGCCACCGGGTTCCCGATCGCCAAGGTGGCCGCCCAGCTGGCGGTCGGGTTCACCCTGGACGAGATCCGCAACGAGGTCACCGGCAAGACCGCGGCCGCCTTCGAGCCCACCCTCGACTACGTGGTCGTCAAGGTCCCCCGGTTCAACTTCGAGAAGTTCCCCGGCGCCGACCCGCAGCTGACCACCCGGATGAAGTCGGTCGGGGAGGTCATGGCCATCGGCCGGACCTTCCCCGAGGCCCTCCAGAAGGCCTGCCGGTCCCTGGAGACCGGCCGCGACGGGCTCGGCAACCCGGGAGGCGACCCGGCCCCGGGCCGCCCCGAGGCCGCCCCCGAGGCCCTGCTGGCGGCCTGCGCCCGGCCGACCGCCGACCGGCTGGAGGCGGTCGAGCGGGCCCTGCGGCTGGGCCGGACGGTCGACGAGGTCGCCGCCGCCTCCGACATCGACCCCTGGTTCGTGGACGGGATCGCCCGCATCGTCGAGGTCGGGGCCGAGCTGGCGGCGGCCGCGTCCATCGACGACCTCGGCCGGGGCCTGCTGTGGCGGGCCAAGCGCCACGGCTTCTCCGACCCCCAGCTGGCCGCGGCCGTCGGGGCCACCGAGGGCGAGGTCCGGACCCGCCGCCGGGCCCTCGGGGTGGAGCCGGTCTACCGCTCGGTCGACACCTGCGCCGGCGAGTTCGAGGCCTCCACCCCCTACCACTACTCGACCTACGAGGAGGAGACCGAGGTCCCGGCCACCGGCCGGCGCCGGGTGGTGGTGCTGGGGTCGGGCCCCAACCGGATCGGCCAGGGGGTGGAGTTCGACACCGCCTGCGTGCATGCCGTCCAGGCCCTGCGCGAGGCCGGCTACGAGACGGTGATGGTCAACTGCAACCCCGAGACCGTCTCCACCGACTACGACATCGCCGACCGCCTCTATGTCGAGCCGCTGACCTGCGAGGACGTCCTCGAGGTATGCCGGGCCGAGGCGGCCGGGGGCGACCTTGTCGGGGTGATCGTGACCATGGGCGGCCAGACCCCGCTGCAGCTGGCCCAGGGGCTGGCCGCGGCCGGGGTGCCGCTGCTCGGGACCCCGCCCGACGCCATCGACCTGGCCGAGGACCGGGGCCGCTTCGGCACCGTCCTGGAGCGCTGCGGCCTGGACGCCCCGCCCTGGGGCCAGGCCGCCACCGTCGACCAGGCCCTGGCCGTGGCCGACCGGGTCGGCTACCCGGTCCTGGTCCGCCCCTCGTACGTGCTCGGCGGCCGTTCCATGGAGGTCTGCTACGACGCCGACGGGCTGCGCCGCTCCAGCGCCCTGGCCGCCATCGGCCGCGGAGGATCGCTCGGGGACCGGCCGGTCCTGGTCGACCGGTTCCTGGAGGACGCGGTCGAGGTCGACGTCGACGCCCTCTGCGACGCCACCGGCCACGTGCTGGTCTGCGGGGTGATGGAGCACATCGAGGAGGCCGGGATCCACTCCGGCGACTCGGCCTGCGTGCTCCCGCCGATCACCCTCGGAGCCGACCAGGTCGCGGCCGTGGAGGAGGCCACCGCCCGCCTCGGCCGCGCCCTCGGGGTGGTCGGCATCCTCAACGTCCAGTTCGCCTTCAAGGGCGAGCGCCTGTACGTGCTCGAGGCCAACCCGCGGGCCAGCCGCTCGGTCCCGTTCGTGGAGAAGGTCACCGGCCTGCCCGTGGCCAAGGCGGCGGCGTGGCTGATGACCGGGTCGACCCTGGCCGGCCTCGGCCTCCAGGCGGCCGAACCGGCCCACGTCGGGGTCAAGGAGGCCGTGCTGCCGTTCGCCCGCTTCCCCGGCGCCGACTCCCTGCTGGGGCCGGAGATGCGCTCCACCGGCGAGGTCCTCGGGCTCGACGCCCGCTTCGGGGCCGCGTTCGCCAAGAGCCAGGAGGCCGCCTACGGGGCCCTGCCGGCCAAGGGGGTGGCCTTCCTGTCGGTCCGCAACGCCGACAAGCGGGCCATCGTCCTCCCGGCCAAGCGCCTCGCCGACCTCGGCTTCACCCTGGTCGCGACCACCGGCACGGCCGGGGTCCTGCGCCGCAACGGGGTCGAGGCCGAGGTCGTCCGCAAGGGCCACGAGGGCCCCGACAACGTGGTCGACCGGATCCGGGCCGGGGAGATCGACCTGGTCGTCAACACCCCGGCCGGCCCGGGGGCCAGGGAGGACGGCTACGACATCCGCATCGCCGCCGTGGCCGCCGACATCCCCTGCATCACCACCCTGTCCGGCCTCACCGCCGTCGTCCAGGGGATCGAGGCCCGCCTGGCCGGCGACCTGGGCGTCCGCCCCCTCCAGGCCTGGCATACGGAGGGGTCCGGGGAACCCCAGGGGGGTGCCCCGGTGGGTCGGGACGGGTCGCCGCGATGAGCCCGGTCCGCGAGCTCTGTGAGGTGCTGGAGCGGCGGCGGGTGGGGGAGTACCACTCGCTCACGCTGGCCGCCCGCCGGATCGCCGAGGGCGCCCGGCCCGGCCAGTTCGTCCACCTGCTGACCGGCGAGGACCGCTCCCGGCCGCTGCGGCGGCCGTTCTCCATCCGCCGGGCCGAGGGGCCCGCCACGGTCGAGGTCGTCTTCGACATGCCCGTGAGGCAGGTCGGGACCCAGCCTCAATCGGCATT
>DATABK010000205.1:0-3230 GCA_036259695.1 Actinomycetes bacterium
AGGGCGGCCATGAGCCCGATCGACCCGCCGCCGACGATGGCGACGTCGGGGGACCGCCAGGACCGGCTCACCGGCCGGCCCGTCCGGCGCCGGCCTCGTGGGCGTCGCGCTCCCGGCCCCGCGCCTCGAGCTCCTCGATCCGCCGCCGCAGCCCCATCCACTGGCTGGCCCCGACGGTGACCGGGGCCCGGCGGCCGAGGCCCCTGGCCCAGACGGCCCGGTGCCCGAGGGCCGCGGCCAGCTCCAGGTCGGCGTGGTCGGGAGGCGGGGCGATGTCGAGGACCAGGCTGCCTCGGGGGAGCCGTTCCAGGACCTCGCGCCCGACCACCCGGGCCGGGACGGTGGAGAAGACCATGTCCAGGCTGGGGGCGAGCGCCGGCAGCTCCTCGAGCGGGAGCGGGGTCGCGCCGTCGGCGTAGGCGGCGGCCCGCTGGACGGGGTTGCGGGCGGCCACGTGGACGTGGGCGCCCAGCCGGCGGAGCTGGCGGGCCAGCAGGGAGCCGATGGTGCCGTAGCCGACGACCACCACCCGGGCGTCGTTGATGGTGATGTCGGTGTGCTCGATGGCCTGGTGGATGGCGCCCTCGACGATGGCCGGGCCCCGCAGCAGCATCAGCTCGCGGTCGGGGTCGTACTCGTGGACCTCGACCCCGGCCTCGCCGGCGGCCTGCCGCAGCTCGGGCGTGGCCCGGCCACAGAACAGGTGGGCTCCGGGGGCGAGCCCGCCCAGCAGCGTCTGGTCGGCGAGGATCGGCTCGGGCGCATGGGGGGCGTACACGGTGAGCCCGACCCCGAGGGGGATGGGGAACAGCAGGTAGTGGGCCCCGGCCGCCGCGGCCTGGGCGGTCGGGGCCAGGGTGACGCCACCGACGCCCTCGGCCGGCCAGGGCAGGCCGAAGGCGTGGACGGTGGCGCCGGTGGCCGCGGCCAGCCGGGCGATCTCGGGGTCGCGCTCGTCGCCGCCGATGACCGCGATCCGGCGCTCGGCCCACGGCACCGTCAAGTCTCGTCCTCCGCGAACAGCTCGATGCGGTTGCCGTCGGGGTCGGCCAGGTACACGGTCAGGCCGTAGGGTCCCGGGCCGACGTCCTTGAGGATCTCGATCCCGGCGGCCCGGGCCTGGTCGGCGAGCTCGCGGATGTTGGCCGAGCGGAAGGCGATGTGCTCGACGGCCCCCTTGTCGCCGGGGGCGCCGCTGGTCAGGCCGAGGCCCTCGTTGGTGACGGTCAGCGGCCGGCCGTCGGTGAACTCCTCGCGCTTGCGGACGGTGAACCCCAGGAAGCCGAGGAAGAACCGCTCGGCCGCGGCCAGGTCCGAGGTCTGCAGCAGCAGGTGGTGCAGGCCGCGAGGCGGGGCCGTGGTCACGGCTTGACGTCCGTGCGGTCGATGCCGAGCAGGCCGCCGCGACCCCAGTTCTCCTTGGTCATCTCCCTGAAGGTGACCTGCACGGCCTCCCGGCGGGCGTCGGCCGCCTCGACCAGCAGGTCGGTGATGCCCGCGATCACCTTGCGCTTCTGCTCGAGGGTCCGGCCAGGCAGCCACTCGATGGTGACGTTCGGCATGGTGCCTCCTCTAGTGGATATATTATCCTACCTTTGATAGAAATCAACGCGGCTCCCCGTCCCCCGCCCCGCCGATGCCGTCCCGGAGGTAGCCGGCCAGCTCGCCGGACCGCTTCCCGGCCAGGCCCAGCCGCTCCAGGGTGAGGCCGTCGGTGCGGTAGTCGCGGCCGGTGAGGGCCGACCCGAGGGTGATCAGGGCGTCCATCACCGGCGTGGGGACGCCCAGGGACCGGCCGAGCTCGGCCCAGGGGACCAGCCCCCAGCCGACGTCCTCGTGGAGGTACCGGTGGTCAAGGCTCTTGGGGCCCTTGATCCAGCGGTTGGGGGCGCTCTCCTGGAGGGCCGCGTACGCCGTCCCCTGGGTGGCCGCGTCCTCGGTGGTGTAGCCCATCTCGGCGAACACCTGGACGAACGGCCTGGTGGGGACGCCGGCGGCCGCGGCCACGGCCATCCGCTCCCGGTCAAGGGTGTCGATGACCCGGCCCACCGACGGCGTGGTCCCCTCGTAGTAGAAGAGGTAGTCGCCCCTGGTGTGCTCGACCCAGCCGGCGTTGCAGATGATCTGGGGCGGGTGCTCGACCGCGTTGATGTCCAGGAACCCGGTCTCGAGCACGTGGCTGGCCGGGGCCAGGCTGGGGTACAGGGGCCGGAGCAGCTCGAGCAGCTCGTCCCGCCAGCGGCCGGGGAAGGCGGCGAAGGGCAGGGTGCGCATCACCCCCATCACGTTGACGGCGGCCGGCCCGCGCATCCGGCAGGCGTAGGCGAGGGTGCTGACCTCGCAGGTCCGGACGTCGGTCCGGCCGGTGAGCCGGTGGATCTCGTGGGCCATGAACAGGCCGCCGCCCATGTGCCCGGGGTTGAGGAACAGCACGCCGTCCGGCGGCAGGAGCGGGCCGAGCTGGCGGGCGTAGAAGGGGTGGGCGGAGATGGGGACGGTCAGCATGATCAGGTCGGCCCCGCCCACCGCCCGGCCGAGGTCGTCGGTGATCAGGGCCAGCTCGACGAAGCCCTCGCCGGTGGCGCCGTGCCGCTCCAGCCCGCCCCGCTCCAGCAGCGGCGCCAGCCGCTCCCGGGACCGGTTGTAGAGCCGGACCTCGAAGCCCCGCGCCCCCAGGTCGGCGGCGGCGGCGCAGCCGCCGTTCCCGGCTCCGAGGACGGCGATGCGCTGGAGGGTCATCGGGGCGTCCTAGCGGAGCCGGTACTCGGCGACCTTGTCCATGTCGAGCTCGACCCCGAGGCCGGGGGACCTGGGGACGATCAGGCAGCCGTCCCGGTAGGTGAAGGGGCGGGTCACGATGTCGTCCAGGTACATCCGGCCGGCCATCTGGGTCGGCGGGTCCTCGCGCAGGGAGGTCACCGGGAAGACCCCGGCCTCGGTCACGGCCGCGGTGGAGGCGACCAGGTGGAGGTTCCCGGCGTTGCCGACCCCCGTCTCGTGGGAGCCGTTCACGTTCAGCGGCAGCCCGGCCGCCTCGGCCACCGCGGCCACCTTCTTGGCCTTGAACAGGCCGCCCGGCTTGGTGGTGTAGAGCGAGATCATGTCGGCGGCCCCGCGCTCGGCGATCTCGAGCACGTCCTGAGGGGTCCAGGCGCTCTCGTCGGCCATGATGGGCACGTCGACCGCCCTGGCCACCCTCGCCATCTGGGCCAGGCCCTCGACCGGCTGCT
>DATABK010000206.1:0-3788 GCA_036259695.1 Actinomycetes bacterium
TCGACCCGGCGCTTGGGGCTTATCTGGTGGCCGCCGGCCTCCTCGGCCACGCCGCCTGGGACGCCGACCACCGCGCCAACCCGGTCGTCGTCCGCTCCATGGCCGAGTTCTGCCTGGTCCTGGACACCGCCCTGGCGATGGCGATCGTGGCGCTGCAGATTCCCTGGCTGCCCTAGACCCTGCTGCTGCCGGTCCGCCAGCACGGGGTGCATCCCGACGAGCCGGCCGACGACATGGCGGCCATGGTCGAGCCGGCCCGGGCGCTGCTGGACGCCAACCCGGACCTGGCCCTGCACCAGATGCACGAGGCCGACCACGGCTACCGCCTCCACTCCTCGGCGTCGACGAGCAGGCGTTCCCCGCGACTTCGCCACCCTGGCCCGCTACCACCAGGCCCTGACCCGGGTCCGCAAGCGCTACCCGCCGCCGCCCCTGCTCTCCCTCACCGAGCTCGACGCCTTCCTGGACCGGCAGGGGCAGCGGTACGCCGTCCACTGGAAGTAGGGGGCCCTCCTGGTCAGGCCCGTGTGGCGGCGTACCGGATGCCGCTCGCCCGAATCTGGCCGGCGTCGAGGGCGGCCTGCTCCTCGACCTCGGTGGTGTCAGCCAGGTCGGCGAAGAAGTACGGCGCCTCGGCATGGAACCGGCGGGTGAACCGCGCATCCAGGCCCCGCACGATCGCCCCGCCCTGGTGGAGCCCCTCCTGGCCCGCCCAGGTCCGCAGGTAGGCGTCCCAGGGCTGGCCGGAGGCAGCCCACCGCTCCCGATGGTGGTGCAACCAACCCGGCTCAGCCTCATCGGTGGGTGAGGCCAGACGGGCGAAACACCAACGGGCGGTGGCCTCGTCGAACCGTTCCCAGGCCCACTCCACCACCACCAGCACCCCACCGGGCGCCAGCAGCACCGTCAACCGGTCCAGGGCCGCATCCAGATCGACCACATGGTGCAGTGACAGGGAGGCGACCACGCAGTCCACCGGGTGGGGCGGCTCGTACCGCTCGAACTCGACCCGCCGGTAGTCCGGCCCCTCCGGCGCCTCCGGGTCGACCCCGACCGCCTGGTAGCCGGCGTCCAGCAGCGCCGGGACGAAGCCGCCCAGCCTCCCGCAGCCGACCTCGAGCACCGAGGCCGGCGCCGGCGGCAGCTGGCCGTGGACAAACGGCCACACCGCCGCCAGCCACGGATCGTCCGAGGTCATGAACGCATCCTATGGGCTGGCGCAGCTTCACGGGGCGGTCACGGTGGCGCCATGTTGCCTGCCTCGGTTGACGGCCGGACGAGAATGGCCGAAGGCGTATAACCGTGCCATCTCGGTATGGTGCGACTCGTAGGTTGGTGGGTTCGTCTGGATGAGACTCCGGTCCGCTTCGGTGGGGTTCGGCATTGTTGCCGCGCTCCTGGCCGGGCCGGAACTGGCCCCGCCCATGGTGTCGCCGGCCGCGGCCGTGGCCGCGACCCAGGTGCTGACCGTCCGGGCGAGCGCCGACACCTACGTCTACCAGGCCGATCCCAGCAGGAACTTCGGGACCGGGACCTCGCTGCAGACCGACTACGGCAGCGGCGTCGCCAAGCGCATCTTCCTGAAGTTCGTGGTGTCCGGCGTCCCGGTCGACGCCAGCCTGGACGCGGCCAGGCTGCGCTTGACGGCGACCGGCTCCTCCGGGGCGGTGGTCAGCGCCAAGCCCGGCAGCACCAACAACTGGTCTGAGACGGGGGCGACCTGGTCGAACGTCCCAGGCTACGGCTTGCGCACCGACAACAGCCCGGCGGTGGCGGCAGGGACGGTCGAGTGGGACCTGTCGGACTACGTGTCGGGCAACGGGGTCTACAGCGTGATCCTGACCCAGGCGAGCACCACCCAGACCTCCTTCCGGTCCCGGGAGACCTCGAGCCCGCCCCAGCTCGAGCTGACCTACACCACCGGCCAGGCGTCGACCGACCCGGTGGTCTTCGCGGCCGGCGACATCGCCTGCGCGACCACCGACCCGTCCTACAACAACGGGTCGGGCACGGCGACCGCCTGCCGCCAGCAGGCCACCTCCGACCTGATCGTGGCCCAGCCCAAGGAGGCCGTCCTGGCCCTCGGCGACCTGCAGTACCAGGTGGCCACGCTGGACCAGTTCAACCGGGTCTACGACCCCACCTGGGGCCGCTTCAAGACCCTGACCAAGCCGATCCCCGGAAACCACGAGTACGCCACGGCCAACGCCAGCGGCTACTACGGCTACTTCGGCGAGCTCGCCGGGGACCCGGCCAAGGGCTACTACAGCTTCGACATCGGCAGCTGGCACCTGATCGCGCTGAACTCCAACTGCGCCTCCGGCGCCGCCTGGCGGCCGGGGGGCTGCGCCGCCGGGTCGGCCCAGGAGCAATGGCTGCGGCAGGACCTGGCCGCCCATCCCAACCGGTGCACGCTCGCCTACTGGCACCATCCCCGCTACTCGACCGGCCATGGGGGCGACAGCACCTTCATGGCCGCCATCTGGGAGGCCCTGTACGCGGCCCGGGCCGATGTCGTGGTCAGCGGGCATTCCCACGACTACGAGCGGTTCGTCAAGCAGAACAACGCCGCCACCGGCGAGACGGTCAGGGGACTGCGGCAGTTCGTGGTCGGCACCGGAGGGGCCTTCTTCACCTCGGTTCCGACGACGCGCCATCCCTACAGCCAGGTGCTCCAGAACACCTCGTTCGGGGTGCTCAAGCTGACGCTACGGGCCAGCAGCTACGACTGGCGGTTCCTGCCCATCCCCGGGCACAGCTTCACCGACTCGGGGACCGGGTTCTGCCACTGACGACGCCGGTGGTGGCCGAGGGCCGCCGGAACCGCTCGCGCTCCTGCTCGGTCGGCCGGCGGCGGTGGCAGCCCTCCAGGTGGTCGTTCACCAGCCCCATGGCCTCCATGAAGGCGTAGACGGTGGTCGGGCCCACGAACGACCAGCCGCGGCGGCGCAGGTCCTTGCTCATCGCCGCCGACTCCGGGCTCTGGCCGAGCTGGAGCAGGGTGGCGTGGTCCAGGACCTGGGGGCGGGTCCGGGGGTCGGGCTCGAACCGCCAGGCATAGGCGGCCAGGCTGCCGAACTCGGCGGCCAGGTCGGCGTAGCGGCGGGCGTTGTTGATGGTCGCCTCGATCTTGGCCCGGTTGCGGACGATGCCCGGGTCGGCCAGCAGCCGGTCCACCTCCTCGGGCCCGAAGCGGGCCACCGCGGCCGGGTCGAAGCCGGCGAACACCTCGCGGAAGTGGTCGCGCTTGCGGAGGATGGTGAGCCAGCTGAGCCCGGCCTGGAACCCCTCCAGCGACAGCTTCTCGAACAGCCGCCGGTCCTCGGCCACCGGCCGGCCCCACTCCTGGTCGTGGTAGCGGCGGTACAGCGGGTCGCCGGCACCCCACCAGCAGCGGGCGACGCCGTCGTCACCGACCGTGATCCCCTCCGGCAGGTCCCCGCCCATCACGACCCCTTCCCCACGTGGACCCTGGTCGTCGCCTTGGCCGGCACCATAGCGCCCCGGTGGGACAGGCCGGGGCCGGCGGCTGGTGGCTACCGGCCGGTGGGGACGAGCTCGGTCAGCAGTTGCTGGACGCGGGTGTCGATGTCGTCGCGGATGCGCCGGACCACCTCGACCGGCTGGCCGGCCGGGTCCTGGAGCTCCCAGTCCTGATAGCGCTTGCCCGGATAGATCGGGCAGGCATCCCCACAGCCCATGGTGATGACCACATCGGCCGCCCGGACGAACTCGTCGGTGAGGGGCTTGGGGAACTCCCGGGACAGGTCGATCCCCACCTCATCCAT
>DATABK010000207.1:0-6708 GCA_036259695.1 Actinomycetes bacterium
GGGGCGGCCAGTGGCCGCCCCCGAGGCGGAGGTCATCGACGCCGCCGGCATGATCGTCATGCCCGGCCTGGTCGACAGCCACTTCCACATGTGGAGCACGCTGGGCCGCAACTACGTGGCCGAGGGCTTCGAGTACTTCCCGGCCAAATGGGCCACCTCGGCCGCCTACCAGCCGGACGACTTCTACGCCAGCGTCACCCTCGGCCTGGTCGAGGGCCTGTCGGCCGGCATCACCTGCGTCCACAACTGGTCCCACAACACCCGCTCCCCCGCCCACGCCGACGCCGAGCTCACCGCCCACCGCGACGCCCTGGTCCGTGCCCGCTACTCCTACGGGCACCGCGACCTACTGCCCGAGGACGAGCCGCTCGACTTCACCGACATCGACCGGGTCGCCGGCCAGTGGTTCGGGCCCGGCTCGCCGTTCGAGGGGCTGGTGCATCTGGGGGTCAACCTCCGCGGCCCCGACCTGGGCGAGCTGGCAGTGTTCGACCGGGAGATGGCCGAGGCGCGCTCGCGGGGGCTGCCGGTCGCCATCCACACCGTCCAGGGGCCCATCACCGCCGTGCAGGCCATCGATCTGGAGGCCAAGGGCTACCTGGGTCCCGACTTCCTGCTCTGCCACTTCCTGGCCGCCACCGAGGCCGACCGGCAGGCGATGGCCCGCACCGGCACCCCGCTCAGCTTCGCCGTCCACTCCGAGCTGCGCCTGGGCGACGCCGGCGACCCGCGGGCGGCGCTGCTGCAGATGCTCCAGGCCGGCGTCTGCGTCAGCCTCTCGATCGACGCCGCCTCCCTGGCTCCCATCAACCTGTTCGAGGCCATGAACGTCGCCTGGAACATGGCCATCCCCTGGCAGGGCACCGACACCGAGGGGCTGGCCCCGCTCGGCTTCCGCCGCTGCATCGAGCTGGCCACCATCAACGGCGCCCGCGCCCTCGGCCTCGAGGCCGTCTGCGGCTCCCTCACCCCCGGCAAACGGGCCGACCTCATCCTGGTCGACGGCGGCGGCCTCAACGTCGCCCCGGTCGGGGACCTAGAGTCGACCGTGGTCCGGTCGGTCACCCCCGCCAACGTCGACACCGTGCTGATCGACGGCCGCATCCTCAAGCGGCACGGGGAGCTGGTCGCCGTCGACGCCGCCCGGGTCGTCCATGAGGCCGAGCGCCACTCCGACCAGGTCCGGGCCCGAGCCGGCGGCCGCCTGGCGCCCGAGCGCTAGCCGGGGGGCGGCCCGACGGCGGGCGCCAGCTCCACCCCCTGGTCGATAAGGGCCTGAGAGCTCGCCTCGATGACAAGCTTCCGGCGCTGCTGGGGCCCGAGCGGGTCGCCACCGGCGGCAGGACCGATGCCGCTCGTCCGCCCGAGCAGCACTTCCCGGTCGCCGTCGTCTACCTCCACAACCTCCTGGCGGTCATCACCCGCGCCCACCGCTCGCGGCCGCTAGCGTCCCAGGCATGTCTTCGCGCCTTCGTCCCCCATCGCCCCGGCCAATTCACGAGTCGAGCGGCTGGTCGAGCGGGCCATGACGTACGCCGTCGAGGAGTACGACGACGACCTGGCCGTCGCCCGACTGGCCGGGCTGCCCCCCGGCGACCAGGCAGCTCTGGACCAGGCCTGCGACGTCTGCCTCAGCTACATGGACGTCGACCTGGGGACCCGGGGCCGAGCCATCGGCCTGTTGGCCCGGGTGTTGTACGGCGACCTGCCTTCCTGAAGCCTCCGCCAAGCGGCAGCTGACACCGTCGGCGGAAGTCCGGCGTTCCTCGCACTGGAGCTGAGCTGCCGAGGGCGAGCGGCGCGCTCACCCTGCCAGATGGCGCACACGTCAGTCGGGGTGGTCGGCTGCCCGCCGTTCCGCGAGCACGTCTTCGGCGGCGTCGGCCTGGCGCTCCGGCCAGGCCAGACCCGGCTCCTGGTACATGCTGCCTGGCAATCGGCGCACATCAGCACCGTGAACAGTCCCTCGACCTTGGCGAAGGGCCGCTGGTGGAGCTGCAGAACGAGCAGCGTCCTGCCTCTTTTGTCACCGGCTCCCGGCCCCGGTGGCCCGTGGCCGCCGGCGGCCGATGTAGCCGCCCCGGACCCTGGCGTAGGTCTCAGGCCCCAGGTGCCGCTCCAGGTGCATGAGGCTCCAGACCTTGATGTCGTCGACCCGAACGTAGGGTTCAACGTGGGCAGCGGCCTCCTGGATGGCGGCGAGGTCGACGCCGAGCAACTCGGCGCAACGTTCCAGCGGGGCTGCCATCGGGCGGCTCAGGGTGGGGTCGTGGGCTTCCCAGGCGTGCATGCCGGTAGGGTAGACGAACACCTTTCGAACAACAGGTGACCATCGCTGTCACGCCTCAGCCAACTTGGTTCTCGCCGGCCGTGCCCCCGACGTGCCCTATGCATCGGCTCCCAGCGGTCAGCGACGACCACGGTCCGTGCCCATGCCCGCCGAGCTGAGGATCAGCCTGTACCTACTGAGCCGGGGTGCTTCCCAAGCTCGCGGTTTGTGGCCGGGTGGACCATGCGGCTACAGGGTGGGTGAACAGGTAGCAGAAGCAGTTCGGGCAGACATGTGGGCCGTCGTCGTCGATCACGTCATACCAGCGGCGACCCGGGTGGCGGGGTCCTGCAAATTCGTCCGCACCCTCCGCCGAACCGATCATGGCTGCCGACCGTCGCCCCGACCGCTGGGAGTGTGTTTTGGGACCGTCAGGGGCGGACATGCTACGGCTTGAACGGTTCCTGCAGCTGGCCTCCGCCCCCGGGGAGGACCAATGCGACCGGATGACGCTGCCGCCGCGCTCATGAGGCGCAGACGATTTCTGCGACACCACGACCAGGTCGCCGCCACCCGCCGGTTCGTCAGCCAAGCCCTACCCCGCGGCTCCGAGTTGCGCGAGACGGCCCGCCTGCTGGTCAGCGAGACCGTCACCAGCATCCTGGACCAGGCGCCAGCCGGGCTGGGTCATGGCAGCTTCGAGGTCGCCTTGGCCGTGATCGAGCACCGACTCCGGGTCGAGGTGTCAGACGACGGCGGGCCCGCTCGGCTGCGGCACCGTATCCACGATCGCGAGTCGGCCAGCGGCAGTGGCCTCCAGCTAGTGCAGACTTTGGCTGACCGCTGGGGGGTCCGGGAGGGCCTGGCCGGGCGGACGATCTGGTTCGAGCTCGACCTCCGCAACGACAGCTCGCCAAGTCGGCCACGCTGACGGGAGGTGGCTTGACCCGCTCCGCAGGACGGTCTGCACCGGGCCACAGCCTCACAGTGCGATGCCCCGGCCGAGGTGGTGATCCTCAACGCCGAGGATGCAACCGCCCACTCGGCGTCGTTGATCGGCCCTGGAACCGGTGGCCGACAACTCCCTCCTGCTTGGTGGGCAAGCGCAGCGGGTTGCCGGACCGGTCGACGCAACGTCACGCGTGTCGCGAGCTTGCCACGGGGAAGGAGCACCTGATCCACGGTGCAGCAGCCACAGTTCCAGCCGCGAGGCGGCCGACTGGCCCCCTCGGGGGAGTGGAGCGGCCGCGCCGGGTGGTGCGCTTCGCACGATTGATTGATCGGCCTGTCCGCGTTCTTGGCGGACTGCGGTCTGAGCCACCTGCGGCGGCAAATCTCAGCCGGACCTGGTAGCCACTCTAGGTGTGCATTATGAGCAGCTTGCAAGCATCGCTGTTCCTGGGAATGGCTCATGTCTTTGGTCATTTCGAGCGCTCCTGCGGCTGACAGGATCTGCGGGATTGAGGTCCTTATCGGTATGGCGTGAAAGGCTCCACAGCATGACCGCAACAACTTGTTCTCGTTCTGATCGACCGGCGGAGCGCAAGAGGGCGGTACACCGGCGGCGATAGCTGCCTGTCCGACCACAAGGGAGGATCTACCGTGGACCGACAGATCGTGGGACGCGGGCTGGCGGGCGTCGTCAAGGCCGGCTTCGCTTCCCCGATGAGGGGGGCGTTGGCCGTGAGCATGATCGCGGCGGCTGCCGTGGTTGCGCCGGGCGTAACTACACCGGTGTCGGCCGCACCGCCGCCCGGGGAGTACATCGTCACCCTCAAGGACAGCATCGACGCCACGACATTTGCAGCGGCAGCCGATGCCCGCAGCGGGGTGGACGTAAGGCAGGTCTACTCGGTAGCACTTCCGGGCTTTCATGCTCAACTCACTGCGTCAGCCAAGTCCCAGCTGGCTCAGGACCCCGCTGTCCGGTTCGTCTCGCCGAACCGGACCTTCAAGGCCTTTGTGCAAACCCTGCCGACCGGGGTCGACCGGATTGAGGGCGACCTGTCCACAGTGGCGGCCGTCGGGGCCTCGGCGTCCACACCGGTGGCGGTACTCGACACCGGCGTCGCCCCAGACCCTGACCTGAACGTCCAAGCCGTCGGCCACAATTGTCTCGGCGGCGTCGGCTGGCCTGACCTGAACGGCCACGGCACCCACATCGCCGGGATCATCGGCGCCAAGCACAACACCGACGGCGTGGTCGGCGTGGCCCCGGGGGCGCCCATCTATCCCATCCAGGTCTTGAACCGGTCGGCCAACGGCTCGGACGCCAGCATCTTGTGCGGCATCGAATGGATGACGACGGTCGGGAGGGCACTGGGGGTCAGGGTGGCGAATCTGTCGGCCGGGACCTTCGGCGACGACGACGGTAACTGCGGGCTGACCAATGCCGATCCCATCCACCTGGCCATCTGCACCGCCACCGCCACCGGAGCCCTGTTCGTGGTCGCGGCCGGCAACAGCGGCGGGGCGATCATCAACACCGTCCCGGCCAGCTACGATGAGGTGCTCACCGCCACCTGGATGACCGACTACAACGGCAGTCCCGCCAAGGTCGCCCCCCCAGCCGGCTGCAACCAGGGCCCCGACGACCGGGCATCGGCCAACTCGAGCTGGGCCTACGACGAGGACAAGAACCACATCCTGGCCGCTCCCGGCAGCTGCATCACCAGCACCTCCAACACCGGCGGCACCATGGTGATGTCGGGCTCCAGCATGGCCGCTCCCCACGTCGCCGGCACGGTGGCGCTGTGTCTGGACCGGGGGGCGTGCAGCGGCACTCCCGCCGACATCATGCAGAGAGTTCGGTCGGATGCGGCCGCCCGTCCCTCGAGTTATGGCTTTGACGGGGACCCGCACCGGCCCTTCGTGGCCCAGGGCAGCGGGATCACTCAGCACTATGGTCACCTTGTCTACGCCGGCGGCTACTGAGTCGCCTCCCCGCAACAGCAGCGCTTCGTCAGAAGCAATCGTCTCGCTGCTTCGATGATCGAGACAGTGTCGGGCAAGCCGAACTCAGATGGTCAGTCCGGTGTCGCCGCAGAAGAGTGACCACCGAATGACCACGGAATGACCGCAGGGCAAGCAAAGAAAGGACTAGATGGCCTCTGACCTGCAGTTTCTGCGCCCCTGGCAGCACTCGAACCTGCAACCTGCTGTTTAGGAGATGTCCCAGCCTGGACGCTGTGCTCCATCACGAACCTGCTGGTCAGCGGCGACCGTGAAACGAAAGTTATCAGGTCGTCGAATCCTCGAGAGTTGTAACGTTATCCAGCGAGAACGCCCGCTGCCGCTTCCGGGCATGACCACACCCGTGCTGGCAGTGTACGGCCGTAGTGGTCGCTCACTGTCGCTTGGTGAGTCATAGCCCATGGCGCTCCCTAGGGGGAGTGGAGCGGACGGGCCCGTCAGGAGAAACGCCACCGAGTCTGGCTGAACTGCCTGCCCTTGCCGAACCCGAAGGCCGTCGAGGGAGCGACCTTGTACACCAGGGCGTCACCGCCTCGGATGGACTCACCAAGACCGAACCAGGTGTCGTCGGGTGACGTGAAACGCCGTCCGTACTTCGACTCGAAGGTGTCGGCGACGCTAGCGCCTCGGCAACCGCCGCTGGCGGGTGAGCTGGTGGCGGCACTCTGGCCGTCGATGCGTGGGCTGACCCATAGCGACCAGGTTCCCCGCATCGGTCGAGCAGGCGGACGCTGTGCCCGCATGTTGTGTGGTCCGGGCCACTGCTCCACCCGTCTTCTTGAACGATGATCTTGACAGGTGAACAGCGTTCAGACTAAACTGAACATAGTTCAACTCGGCAAGTGAGCGCTGGTCAGTCACCCGGTCTGCGTCCTCCCCGAGCCGCTGGGCCTCATGGCCCACAACAAGGGAGACCAGATGACGACCATGATGCGATGGGACCCGTTCCAGGACCTGCGCAGCGCGCAGGACGAGATGACCCAGATGAGCCCGATGCTCGCCCACGCGCTCGGCCTGCACGCACGCCAGCAGGGCAATGATCGGGCCATGACCACGGCTTGGGCGCCGGCGCTGGACATCTCCGAGCGCAAGGACGCCTACCTAATCACGGTCGAGGTGGCCGGGATCGAGGCCGATGACCTCCAGATCACCATGGAGGATGGCCTGTTGACGATCCAGGGCGAGCGCCAGTTCGCCCAGGAGTCCTCCGAGCAACAGTTCCACCGGGTCGAGCGCTGCTACGGCGCCTTCCGCCGGTCGATCACCCTGCCCACCCAGGTCCAGGCTGACCAGATCGAGGCCTCGTTCGACAACGGGGTGCTGGAGATCATGGTGCCCAAGGCCGAGGAGGCCAAGCCCAAGCGCATCCAGGTGCGCCACGGTCCAGCGACGATCGTTGACGCAAGCAGCGAGGACAAGACTCCCAGCTGAACCGAGGGAGGGCGCCGCCGGGTCGGCGGCGCCAT
>DATABK010000208.1:0-2726 GCA_036259695.1 Actinomycetes bacterium
GCCGCCAACGAGGACGCCGTCATCTGGGCCCTGGTGTTCATCAACCCGACCGTCGACGTCGGCCAGGGCTTCGCCGTCCCGGCCACCGTGCAGCTCGGCGGGCGCGACCTCCGGGTCCGTCTCGAGCAGGTCAACCTTTCCGACGTCACCAACGGCCCCGACCAGACCTTCGCCCTGACCCTGCCGTCGCCGGCGCCCTCGCTCATCTGGGTCCCGTTCCTGATCACGCCCGGCGACCCCGGCGCCAACCCGGACCTGTTCGAGGCCAACATCACCGTCGACATCGTCGACCCGGTCCAGCCCTACGCGGCCTTCGCCACCCACCACGTCAGCGTCGACGCCGACCCGCTGTTCCTGGTGCCAGGCGGCCAGCTGCTGAACAACATCCCGATGCGCTACCTCGTCTTCCGCCAGTAATCCGCATCGCCATCCGGCCCCGGCGCCGCGGTACGGGCGTCGGGGCCGCCCGCCGCCGCCGGCTGGAGGAGCCCCATGAGCCGCGAAGTCGATCGACGCCAGCGCCGGGCCGGCCTGGTCACGCCGGAACGGGAGACACGTCTGCACGAGCTCGCCGCCGAGGTCTCCGAGGCCCTCCCGGGGGCGCACCGCCTGGAGGTGGCCGCCGTCGACTCCACCACCGGCAACCCGGCCGCCGTCCACTCCGAGGAGGCCCCGGCGCAGCGGGGCAACTACATCCAGCGGGCCCTGGACCACCTCCAGGCGGCCGGGCCGGCCCTCGGCCTGGAGGCGACCCAGCCGACCGAGTACGTCGTCGACCCGGTCGAGCAGCGGACCAGCGCCGACGCCGTCACCGTCCACGCCCACCAGCGCTACAAGGGCATCCCCATCTTCCAGGCCGCCCAGGCGGTCCTGTTCGACCCCGAGGGCCGCCTCACCAAGACCGTCGGCACCACCGTCACCGTGCCCCAGGAGCTGGAGGTCGCGCCCCGGCTGTCGGTCGAGGAGGCCGTGCTGCGGGCGGCCGAGCAGGTGGCCGAGCCCGACCGCGACGAACGCGGCCAGACCGACGAGTTCGGCCAGCCCATGGAGATCCCCGGGGTCCGCCTGGACGGCTTCCTCATCCAGGTCAAGGCCACCTTCCCGGACCGGCCGGAACGCCCCACCGTGCTCGCCCCCGGGCCGTTCGCCGAAGACATCCGGGCCAGCCTCACCTGGTTCCCGCTGGACACCGACGACCTGCGCCTCAGCTGGCTGGTGCTGCTGACCATGCCGGGCTACGCCGCCCAGTACCGGGTGGTGGTGGACGCGGCCAGCGGCGAAGTCCTGTACTGCCGCCAGCTGGTGCGGACGGTCGCGGCCCGGGGCAGCGTGTTCCCGGTCGACGGGACCGGTGACCGCCGGAGCAGCGAGTTCCCCCGGCCCCTGGCCGAGTACGGCATGCCCGTGCCGGCCGAGCTGCCGACCGGGTTCCCCGACACCTGGGTCCAGGCCGACCGGACCGTCGGCAACAGCGTCAAGGCCCACCTGGGGGACGACGGGCCGGCGGTCCTGGGCAGCCTCCAGGACGGCGTGGTGGTGTTCGACCCGGCCGACCCCGACGGCAGCGAGCAGCTCGCGGTCAACCTCTTCTACCTCAACTGCTCGATGCACGACTTCCTCTACCTGCTCGGGTTCCGGGAGCGCGACGGCAGCTTCCAGCAGGACAACTTCGGCCGCGGGGGGCTGGCCGCCGACCCGGTCGACGCCCGCGCCCACCCCGGGCCGGTGGTCGGCACGGCCAACATGTTCACCCCGGTGGACGGCAGCAGCCCGGTGATGAACATGGGCCTGGTGGCCCGCACCGGCCGCCACACCGCGCTCGACTCGAGCGTCGTCTACCACGAGTTCATGCACGGCGTGACCAACCGGCTGGTCGGCGGCCCCCTGAACACCGACGCCCTCGACGAGCCCCAGAGCGCCGGCATGGGGGAGGGCTGGGGCGACTACGTCGCCTGCGTCATCAACCGGACCGAGGTCGTCGGGGCCTGGGTGGTCGGCAACCCCGGCGGCATCCGGGGCTTCCCCTACGACGCGGCGTTCCCCGACAGCTTCGGCGACCTTGGCAGCGGCCGCTACACCCGCGTCCACGCCATCGGGGAGATCTGGTGCGCCACCCTCATGGAGATGACCCGCCGGGTCGGCCAGCCCCTGGCCGTCCAGCTGGTCGTCGACGCCCTCAAGCTGGCCCGGGCCAACCCCAGCTTCCTCGACATGCGCGACGCCATCCTGACCGCCCTGGACGGCAAGCTGACCGCCGGCCACCTCGACGCGGCCGCCCACCACGCCGCCCTGACCGGCATCTGGGGGGCGTTCGCCCGCTTCGGCATGGGACCGGCGGCCGACTGCGTCGGCGCCACCCTGGTCGACGTCCGGCCGGACTTCGAGGGGCCCGACCTGGGCGCCGCGCCGGAGCCGGCGCCCGCGCCGGCGCCCCCTGAGCCCGGGGAGCGCGAGGTCACCGTCATGGTCGAGCTGGCGCTGGACGCCGAGGGCCAGGTGCAGCGGGCCACGGCCGTGGAGGCGGGGGCGGCCGGCGACCCCGACGGCGACGGCGGCGACGGGCGCCTGGTCCGCTACTTCGTCGAGCACGTCACCCTGCGCGAGCAGGCCGAGCCGGGGCCGGCCCCCGAGGTCCGGCTGGAGGTCGACGAGCTCGCCTTCGAGGAGCTCCGCGACGACCGGGTGCGGGCCCGGGTCACCTTCCGGGTCGAGGGGGGGGGGGGGGG
>DATABK010000209.1:0-2757 GCA_036259695.1 Actinomycetes bacterium
GGGGCGGCCAGCCGGCATTGGCCGGCCTGCATGGCCGCCAGGGCCTCGGCCGACGGCACCGTCCCGCTGAGCACGCACAGCGCCCGGGCGGCCACTGCCCGGCGCAGGGCCACCTCGCGGGCGTGGTACCGGGGGGTGCGCTGCTCCTTGTGGGCGAAGTTGGCCTCGTCGTCGACGATCACGCACCCGAGGGCCGGCAGCGGGGCGAGCACACTGGAACGCCCCCCGACCACCACCAGCCGCCGCCCCTGCCGCAGCTCCGCCCAGGCCCGGTACCGCCGCCGGTCCGACAGGTCGCTGGCCAGGTCGGCGGCATCCGGGAAGGCCTTGCGCACCGCATCGCCCACCGCCGACCCCGCCGCCACCTCGGGCGTGACCACAATCGCCCCCCGCCCCCGTTCCAGGGCCGCCTCGATGAGGGCGACGACCCGCGCCCCCCGGTCCTCCCCGGGCAGCGGCCGCCAGTACATCGCCCCGGTGTGGCCGCCACGCACCAACGCGGCCAGGAGGTCGGTCGCGGCGAAGGAGGGGCTGTGGACAGCGGGATCCCCCAAGGTCGGCGATGGGCTACCCTCCCGTGCAGGGGCCCCAGCTTCCGGGGGTTGGCGGTGACGCGCGCCCGCCTCAAATGACTTCTCCACCTCGCTCCCCTCCAGTGACTTCTCCACCGCGGCCACCCGTGGGGGGATGGCCAGCCGCAGGGTGTCGATGACCGCGGCGGCGTAGCGGTCGGCGACCCAGCGGAGGAGGTCGAGCTCCGGGGGGCCGAAGGAGGGGATGGGTGAGACCACCCGGAGCAGCTCGCGGGCGTCGGGGGGGAGCTCGTCGGCCACGCCGACGACCCAGCCGTCGACGCGGCGGCGGCGGCCGAAGGGGACCTTGACCCGGGTGCCCAGGTGGACCTGGCCGGCCAGGGCGGGTGGGACGCGGTAGGTGAACGGCCGGTCCAGGTGGAGCAGGGGGACGTCGACCAGCACCTGGACGGCGTCGCTGCTGGGGTCCAGGTCCAGCCGGGTTCCTCTCTCCCCCCGGTGGTGGGGGCTACAGCGCGCGGGCGGCCTTGGCCAGCTCCTCCGCCCGCGAGGTCGACTCCCAGGTGAACTCGGGCTCGGAGCGGCCGAAGTGGCCGTAGGCGGCGGTCTTGCGGTAGATGGGCCGGCGCAGGTTGAGGTCGCGGACGATCGCGGCCGGGCGCAGGTCGAAGAACTCGGGCAGGAGCTTGCCGAGGCGGTCGGGGTCGACCTGCTCGGTGCCGAAGGTCTCGACGAACACGCTCACCGGGTGAGCGACGCCGATGGCGTAGGCGACCTGGACCTCGCAGCGCTCGGCCAGGCCGGCCGCGACCACGTTCTTGGCCACCCAGCGGACCGCGTAGGCGGCCGAGCGGTCGACCTTGGTCGGGTCCTTGCCGGAGAAGGCGCCGCCGCCGTGGCGGGCCATGCCGCCGTAGGTGTCGACGATGATCTTGCGGCCGGTCAGGCCGGTGTCGGCATTGGGGCCGCCGAGCTCGAACCGGCCGGTCGGGTTGACGAACACCCGCATCCCCTCGGAGGCGAGGTCGTCGGGCAGGACGGCGTCGATCACGTGCTCGCGGATGTCGGGGGCGAGCAGGGTCTCGAGGTCGACGTCGGGGCCGTGCTGGGTGGACACGACCACGGTGTCCAGCCGCACCGGCTTGCGCCCCTCGTACTCGACCGTGACCTGGGTCTTGCCGTCGGGACGCAGGTAGGGGATCACCCCGGAGCGGCGGACCTCGGCCAGGCGGCGCGACAGCCGGTGGGCGAGGGCGATCGGGATCGGCATCAGCTCCGGGGTCTCGTTGCAGGCGTAGCCGACCATCATCCCCTGGTCGCCGGCGCCCTGGATGTCCAGCGGGTCGGTGTCGCCGGCCCGCTCCTCGAAGGCGTGGTCGACACCCTGGGCGATGTCGGGCGACTGCTCGTCGATCGCCACCGTGACCCCGCAGGTGGCCCCGTCGAAGCCGTACTTGGCCCGGTCGTAGCCGATGCCGAGGATGGTCCGGCGGACCACGTTGGGGATGTCGACATAGGTCTTGGTGGAGATCTCCCCGGCCACCACCACCAGGCCGGTGGTGATCAGGGTCTCGCAGGCCACGCGGCCGGCCGGGTCGTCGCGGAGGATCTCGTCCAGGATGGCGTCCGAGATCTGGTCCGCGATCTTGTCCGGGTGACCTTCGGTCACCGACTCGGACGTGAACAGGTACCGGTTCGCCACGTGTGTGCCTCCAAGGAAGTTCGCGCCGCGCCGACGGGCGGCAAGCCAAAGCCGAAGGGTAGCCGGGCGCCGGGGCGGAGGCAAACCTCTCGCGCCCCGGAGTCGCCTCAGTCGCCCTCGGCGCGGAGGGCCTCGACCCGGTCCAGGAGGCGGGCGGCGATGGCCGCCTTGGAGGTGCGCGGGAGCTCCTCGACGGTGTCGGCGTCGACCAGGTAGGCGTCGGCGTCGTCGGCCCCGAAGGCCGAGGTTGCCCCCTCGACGTGGTTGAGGACGACCAGGTCGAGGTGCTTGGCCTGGAGCTTGCGGCGGGCCCCGGCCAGGTGGTCGCCGGTCTCGGCGGCGAAGCCGACCAGGACCTGGCCGGGCCGGCGGCGGTGGCCCAGCTCGGCCAGGGTGTCGGGGGTCGGCTCGAGGACGACCTCGGGGACGCCCTGGTCCTTCTTGAGCTTGCCCTCGGCGGCCCGCTTGGGCCGGAAGTCGGCCACCGCGGCCGCCATGACGAGCACGTCCTGGGCGTCGGCC
>DATABK010000210.1:0-3250 GCA_036259695.1 Actinomycetes bacterium
CCAGCACTGGTTGAACCGGCGGCCGAGCTGTCGCGGGACGAGATCGCCCGCTACTCGCGGCACCTGATCATCCCCGACGTGGCCATGGACGGGCAGAAGCGGCTCAAGAACGCCCGCGTCCTGCTCATCGGGGCCGGCGGCCTCGGCGCGCCCAACGCCATGTACCTGGCCGCGGCCGGGGTCGGGCACCTCGGCCTGGTCGACTTCGACGTGGTCGACGCCTCCAACCTCCAGCGCCAGGTCATCCACGGCACCTCCGACATCGGCCGGCCCAAGCTGGAGAGCGCCCGGGACAAGATCAACGAGATCAACCCGTACGTGCAGGTCACCCTGCACGACACCCGGCTCTCCTCGGAGAACGCCCGCGAGCTGATCCGCGACTACGACCTGGTGATCGACGGCTCGGACAACTTCCCGACCCGGTACCTGGTCAACGACGCCTGCGTGCTCGAGGGCAAGCCGTACGTGTGGGGCTCGATCTACCGCTTCGACGGCCAGGCCAGCGTGTTCGGGGCCGAGCACGGCCCCTGCTACCGCTGCCTGTACCCGGAGCCGCCCCCGCCGGGCATGGTCCCCTCCTGCGCCGAGGGCGGGGTCCTGGGCGTGCTCTGCGCCACCCTGGGCTCGGTCCAGGCCAACGAGGCCATCAAGCTGCTCACCGGCATCGGCGACCCGCTGGTCGGGCGGCTGCTCATCTACGACGCCCTGGAGCTGTCCTTCAAGGACATCACCGTCCGCAAGGACCCCGAGTGCGCCGTCTGCGGCAAGAACCCGACGGTCACCGAGCTGATCGACTACGAGGAGTTCTGCGGCGTGGTCTCCGACGAGGCCCAGCAGGCCGCGGCCGGCGCCACCCTCACCCCGGCCCAGCTCAAGGCCCTGCTCGACGACGGCCAGCAGGTCAAGCTGGTGGACGTCCGCGAGCCGGCCGAGTGGCAGATCAACCGCCTCCCCGGGGCGACCCTGATCCCGCTGGACACCCTGCCCGACCACCTGGCCGAGCTGCCCCAGACCGAGCCGGTGGTCCTCTACTGCAAGACCGGTGTCCGCTCGGCCGAAGCCCTGGCCCTCCTCAAGCAGTCCGGGTTCTCCACCGCCAGGCACCTCGGCGGCGGCATCACCGCCTGGGCCAAGACGGTGGACCCGGAGGTCCCGGTCTACTAAGAGCCCGCGCCAGCAGGGCGAGGTGGGGCAGGCACGAGCCATGACGATCTGCGGGCCCTGTCGGGCCGTCATGCGGATGGCTGGTTGGGTCCGGACGGGGAGTGTTCGGCAAAGAGTGTGGCGACCAGCTCGCGCCGGCTGTGGGCGCCGGTCTTGGCAAAGATCGCCTTCAGGTGGTCCTGGACGGTGGTCTCGGCGATGAACAGGCCCCTGGCGATCTCGCGGGTGGACGCTCCGCGGGCCACCAGCCCGGTGATCTGGCGTTCCTGCCGGGTGAGCCCATAGGCGGCCATCAGCAGTGGGGCCACCTCCAGGGGGCGTGCCTGCTCGATGACGACCGCGATCTGGTCGGACCCCTCCAGCGCCATCCAGGAGGCGTGCAGGACCACCCACCGCCCGGCGCGGGTCCGGACCCGCACCCTGGGAAGCGCCGCCCCTGGTGGGCTGGCGTCCTGCAGTGCGCGCAGGCGGAGCGCCACCGCGCACAGCGCTGCCGGGGCCGGCAGACCGGCCGGCGCTGGCGGGAGCTCCTCCAGCCACCGCCCACCGGCTGGGGTCATCCCGACGACGGTCAGGTCGGGAGCCAGCAGAACGACGCCGGGGGCGCTGGCCGCAGCCTGGGGGTCGAGCGCGGCGGTGCGCAGCAGCCCTGTGCGGATGGCCTCCCCGAGGTGGGGGGCGAGCTGCTGCATCAGCCGCGCCTCGCCCGCCGAGAACGCTGGCGCGTGCAGCTCCCGGTGCAGGCACACCACCCCCCAGCAGTCGCCCCCGACCCGCAGGGCGGCGCGCAGCTCATCACCAAGGCCGATCGGCTCCAGGATCTCCCGGTAGCGAGCACTGCGACCAAGCGCCCCCCGGGTTGCCCGGGCAAGGGTCCGCACCCCTTGGCGGGCACGTGCCACCTGGGCGAACTTGTTGACGTCGTCCTGGAGGAGCTCGTTGGCCACGAACAGGGGGGCGGTCCGCTCGGGCAGCTCGACCTGGCCGCCCCCGGTGAACAGCAGGGTGGTCGGGTCGGTGGTCGCCCAGAAGGCGGCGTCGAACCCGACCAGTCGGCCGAGCCGCGACAGCACCTCGGCGCCTAGCCCGTCGGGGTCCAGCCCGGCATGGCACAGCCTGACGACCGCCTGGGTCTGGTGCCCGGCGCCCAGCTCACGCCGCATCGCTCCCCCCTGGTGACCTTGCCGCCCTCCCCACCAGTATGGCCGCCGGCCGCTGCACAAGACATCCCAGCTTTCCGGGATAGTCCACGGCCCCCGCACGACCTAGCGTGCATCCGAGACCCGCAGCGGCGCCCAGAGCGTCGCAACCTCGTGCCCGGAGGTGCCAGACATGTCGGAACGGAACAAGGAGCTGTCGCGGCGGTTCACCGCCCTGTTCAACACCGACGACCCCGCTGCCCTGGCGGCGGCCATCGGGGAGGTCACCACCGCAGACGTCGAGCTGCACGCCGGCAGCGCCGGTGAGGTCCGCGGCCGGCGGCAGTTCCAGCAGGTCATCGAGGCGTGGCGGGCGGCGTTCCCCGACGTCCGCAGCACCGTCGAGGAGCAGGTCGCCGAGGGCGACAGGGTCGTGACCCGCTGGACCGCGCGCGGCACCCACACCGGCGACTTCCAGGGGATGGTGCCCACCGGCAGGTCGTTCACCCTCACCGGGATCACCATCGAACGGGTCGTGGACGGCAAGATCGCCGAGGTGTGGGTCAACCGCGACGACCTCGGCCTGCTCAGCCAGCTCGGCGCCCTGCCCGCGCCAGCGTCGGCGTCCTGAGCTCCGGGCGACGGCAGCCCGACCGACCGATCCGCGGTGGCTACCCCGGCTGAACTCGCCGGCTGGCGTGGGCGCTAAGCGGATTCGGGCCCGGGTCCCCCGGGGGGGCCGAACCTCCCGGGGCTCTCGGGTCCTGCGGGGTAAGCTTCCGCGCGTTCCGGTCGATCCAGTTCTCAGGATCGGACCTCGACGTGCACAAGGACGCCATCGCCCATGGGTTTGCCCGGCCGGCCCTCGCTCGCCCGCCTGCTCGTTCTGTCCGCGGCGCTGTCCGCCCTCCCGCCGACGGCGCCGGTGGCCGCAGCGGCCGCGCCGG
>DATABK010000211.1:0-4346 GCA_036259695.1 Actinomycetes bacterium
GCTGTACACCTGGTGCGAGCAGGCCCGGGCCCTGCTCAAGGGCGAGCACGCCGTCGGCCGGGTGATCGCCCGCCCCTTCGACGGCGAGCCCGGGTCGTTCACCCGGACCAAGGAACGCCGCGACTACGCCCTGCCCCCGGCCGGCCCGACCGTGCTCGAGGCGCTGGAGCGGGCCGGCGTGCGCACCCTGGGAGTCGCCAAGATCGAGGACATCTTCTCCCGCCGCGGCCTGGCCGGCTCCGACCACACCGGCGACAACGAGACCTCGGTCGACGCCACCGTCCGCTTCCTCGGCGACGCCGACGGCCCCAGCTTCGTCTTCACCAACCTGGTCGACTTCGACATGGTCTACGGCCACCGGCGGGACGCCACCGGCTACGCCCGCTGCCTGGAGCGCCTCGACGCCCGCCTTCCCGAGCTGGCGGCCGAGCTGGGCCGGGACGACTGGCTGTTCCTCACCGCCGACCACGGCTGCGACCCCACCGCCCCCGGCACCGACCACACCCGCGAGTTCACCCCCCTGGTCGCCTTCAGCCCCGGCGGCACCTCCGGCCGCCAGCTTCCCGACCGCAGCACCCTCGCCGACCTCGGCGCCACCATCGCGGCCCTGTTCGGCGTCCCCCCCGTCGGCCCCGGCACCCCGTTCACCAGCGACCTCCGCTGACCGGGACGGGCGCTCGCGTCCCAGACGGGGTCCGCGCCGGCCACCCGATCGGTCAGACGGCGGAGGTTCAGACGGCTAGGGGTCGAACGCCGGCCTGACACCGTGGCGGCCGGCCGCCCCGACCAGCCGCTCCCGCCGTCCGGCAGATGGATCCCGCGACGAGCCCCATGTTCCATGTCGTCCTCCGGTCGAACCTTTATCCACAATTCTCGGAATGATGAGTTCTTGTCCGGAACGGGAGCCACCACGAAGAGTGGTCGACCACAGAGCGTGGTATGGCCGGGCCTGTGGACCGGGCATTTCCTCCGCCGCCGGGAGGTGAGTAAGATGCGCCCGCCCCCAACGTCGACGAGGCGACACATCCACTCGTCGCTCTATCGACCAAGACCCAAAGCGACTTAACGCCCAATTTCCGAGTAGACAAAGCGATGTGACGACACGGGTTCCGCTGGCGGGCCGGAGGTGCCGGAGATGGGGAAGGTCATCGCCCTGGCCAACCAGAAGGGCGGAGTCGGGAAGACCACCACCACCATCAACCTGGGAGCCGCCCTGGCCGAGCAGGGCCGCCAGGTGCTCCTCGTCGACATGGACCCGCAGGGCGCGCTCTCGGTCGGGCTCGGCCTGAACCCCCTGGCGCTCGAGCGCACCGTCTACAACCTGCTGATGGAGCCCAAGGCCGACGCCGGCCAGAGCATCGAGCGGACCAAGCACGAACGGCTCGACCTGCTCCCCTCCAACATCGACCTGGCCGCGGCCGAGGTCCTGCTGGTGGGGGAGGTCGCCCGCGAGCAGGCCCTCTCGCGGGTCCTGCGGGTCCTGCGCAAGCGCTACGACTACATCCTGATCGACTGCCCGCCCAGCCTCGGCCTGCTCACCGTCAACGCCCTCACCGCCGCCGACGGCGTGCTCATCCCGCTCGAATGCGAGTACTTCGCCCTCCGCGGCATGGCCCTGCTGATGGACACCATCGAGAAGGTGCGGGAGCGCCTCAACCCCGACCTGGAGATCGTCGGGATCCTCGCCACCATGTACGATGCCCGGACGGTCCACGGGCGCGAAGTGCTCGGCAGGGTCGAAGACGCCTTCGGGGGTCGCGTCTTCCGGACCGTCATCGCCAAGACCATCCGGTTCGCCGAGGCGCCGGTGGCGGGCGAGAGCATCCTGACCTATGCCGGCTCGTCGTCGGGGGCGGTCGCGTACCGCGAGCTGGCCAAGGAGGTAGTGGCGTCATGAAGGGTCGGGCGAGCCTGCCCGGAGCCGACGAGCTGTTCCGCGTCACCTCGATCGAGAAGGGCCGGGGTGCCAAGCAGCCGGCCTCCGAGGCCCAGCGGGACGACCAGCAGCCGGCCGAGCGTGTCCCGAGCGGCCGCCAGCGGCACGACGAGAAGGTCACCTTCTACTGCACCGCCGAGGAGCTCATGGACCTCGAGAACGCCCGCCTCCTGCTCCGCCGCGAGCACGGCATCGCCGTCGACCGGGGCCGCATCGTCCGCGAGGCCCTCGCCCTGGTCCTGTCCGAGCTGGAGCACCACGGCGCCGACGCCTCCCTGGTCAGACGCCTCGCCAGGTGACCGGAACGGCGGGCCTGCGGGCGGTCGACGTGATCGCCCGCAAGCGGGACGGGGGAGAGATCCCCGCCGACCAGCTGCGGGACCTCGTGCTCGCCTACGCCCGCGAGGAGCTGCCCGACTACCAGATGGCCGCCTTCCTCATGGCCGGCTACCTGCGCGGGTTCACCCGGTCCGAGACCGAGGCCCTGACCGCGGCCATGGTCGCCTCGGGCGACCAGCTCGACCTGAGCCGCCTCAGCGGCCCCACGGTCGACAAGCATTCCACCGGCGGCGTGGCCGACGGCACCACCCTGGTCGTGGGCCCGCTCGCCGCCGCCCTGGGCATGCAGGTGATCAAGCTGTCCGGCCGCGGGCTCGGCCACACCGGCGGGACCCTCGACAAGCTGGAGTCGATCCCCGGCTTCCGGGTCGGGCTGGGTGCCGACGAGCTGCTCGACCAGGTGGAGCGGATCGGCCTGGCCGTGGCCGCCCAGACCGCCGACCTGGTCCCGGCCGACAAGTCGATCTATGCCCTCCGCGACGTGACCGCCACCGTCGGCAACGTCTCCCTGATCGCCTCCAGTGTGATGAGCAAGAAGCTCGCCGGCGGCGCGGCCAGCATCCTGCTCGACGTCAAGACCGGCTCGGGAGCGTTCATGCACGAGACCGCGGAGGCGGTCGAGCTGGCCAGGGTCTGCGTCGACCTCGGGCGGGCCGCCGGCCGGGCCACCGCCGCCCTCGTCACCGACATGAGCCAGCCGCTGGGGGAGCTGGTCGGCAACGCCGTCGAGGTCCGGGAGGCGGTCGAGGCCCTGCGGGGCGAGCGTCCCGGCCGCTTCCTCGACCTTTGCCTGGCCCTTACCGGCCACCTGGCGGCCCTGGCCGGTACGGCCGCCGACCCCGAGGCGGGCCGCCGTGACGCCGAGCGGGCCCTGGAGCGCGGGGACGGGCTGGAGCGGTTCCGCGAGTTCGTGGCCGCCCAGGGCGGTGACCCGCGGGTCGCCGACGACCTGTCCCTCCTGCCCAAGGCCCCCCACACCACCGAGGTCGAGGCGCCGCGGGGCGGCTGGCTGGCCGCGGTCGACGCCGAGGCCGTCGGCCGGGTCGCGGCCGCCCTGGGCGCCGGCCGCCAGCGCAAGGACGACGACATCGACCCGGCGGTGGCCGTCGAGCTCTCCACCAAGCTCGGCGACCGGGTCGAGGCCGGGCAGCCGATCGGCCGCATCCTGGCCCGGGACGAGGATTCTTCCCGGTCGGCCGCCGAGGGCCTGCTGGCCGCCCTGCGCTGGAGCGACCAGCCCGCCGAGGCCCCGCCGCTCGTCCACGAGGTCGTCGGGGCCTGAACTGGTTGGAGCCGTGCTAGGGTGGCGGCCCAACGGCGTGTCCGGGCGCCGACCCCCCTGTCCGACCGAGGCTGACCCATGGGCTCACCGCTGTTCCTGATCCGCGACGAACCGCAGCTGTTCGTCGCCTTCGTGATCGCGGTGATCATCGGGATCACCTTCCACGAGTTCAGCCACGCCGCGGTGGCCAGCCTCCAGGGCGACCAGACGGCCCGCTCCCAGGGCCGCCTGACCCTGAACCCGATCGCCCACCTGGACCCGCTCGGCTCCATCGCCCTGATCCTGGCCGGCTTCGGATGGGGCCGGCCGGTGCCGGTCAACCCGGGCGCCCTGCGCAACCGCCGGTTCGGGGGGATCATGGTCGGCCTGGCCGGCCCGGCGGCCAACTTCGTGGTCGCCCTGGTCTCGGTGATCGCCCTGCGCATCGCCTATCCGGCGACCGGTCTCACCTTCGATGTCCCCTTCAGCTTGAGGCTCCTCTACACCCTCGTCGCCGTGAACGTCATCCTCGGCGTATTCAACCTCCTGCCGATCCCGCCCCTGGACGGCTCGACCCTGCTGTCGATCATCCTGCCGCCCTCGCGGCAGAACATCGTCCGGTTCCTGGAGCAGTACGGGATCTTCCTTCTGCTCGGCCTGCTGATCCTGGCCCCCAACCTGCTGACACCGATCTTCCGGGCGATCACCGAGGCCCTCTACGGCCTGGTCGGCCTCCCCATCAGCTAGACGCGGCGCGGGGGCTCGTTGTCCCCGATGCCGGACGCTGGCTACCATCGGGGCCGATGGTAG
>DATABK010000212.1:0-7011 GCA_036259695.1 Actinomycetes bacterium
GCCGGCGATCAGCTTGGCGATCTCGACGTCGAAGCCCTCCGGCTTGCCCTCCAGGTTCTTGAGCCCGAACAGCGGCTGGTCGAACTTGGTCCCGACCGTGACCTTGCCGGCCTCCTTCAGCCGGGCCATCGTCGTGCCCTCGGCGAAGCTGGCCCCCTCGTTGACCTGGCCGCCGCCGCCACCCTCGTCGTTCCCGCCGCCGCAGGCGGCCAGGGCCAGCATGAGGGCCAGGGCCGCTCCCACCAGGCCGGTCGTGCGTCGTGCTCGCATGGTGCTCCCTCCTTGCCTGGGCGGTTCGGGGCCGCCCGTCAGTGGCTGATGATCTTGGACAGGAAGTCCTTGGCCCGCTCGGTCCGCGGGCTGGCGAAGAACTCCTCGGGCGGGGCCGCCTCCAGGATCCGGCCGCCGTCCATGAACACGACCCGGTTGGCCGCGGAGCGGGCAAAGCCCATCTCGTGGCTGATCACGATCATGGTCATGCCGGCCGCGGCCAGGTCGCGCATGACGTCGAGGACCTCGTTGATCATCTCCGGGTCAAGGGCCGAGGTCGGCTCGTCGAACAGCAGCAGCTTGGGGTCCATGGCCAGGGCCCGGGCGATCGCCACCCGCTGCTGCTGGCCGCCCGACAGCTGGGCCGGCAGCTTGTGGGCCTGGTTCTCGACCCCGACCCGGGCCAGCAGCTCCCTGGCCCGCCGCTCGGCCTCCTTGCGGGACTGGCCGCGGACCTTGATCGGCCCAAGGGTGACGTTGTCGAGCACGCTCATGTGCGCGAACAGGTTGAACTGCTGGAAGACCATGCCGACGTCCGAGCGGAGCTTGGCCAGGGCCCGGCCCTCGCTGGGCAACGGCTTGCCCTCCAGGCGGATGGTGCCGTTGTCGATCGGCTCCAACCGGTTGATGGTCCGGCACAGGGTCGACTTGCCCGACCCCGAGGGGCCGACCACGACCACCACCTCGCGCGGGTCCACCTCCAGGTCGACGTCCTGGAGCACGTGCAGGTCACCGAAGTGCTTGTTGACCCGCTCCATCTGAAGCAGGGGGGAACCTGCCACCATCTCCTCGGACCTCCCACCGTCGCCCAGGCCGAATTGATGCCGATGGCCCATATAACCATGAGGAGGAGCGCCGATGCCCGATCGCTACGCCGCCTACCCGAGCCTGGAGCTGGAACGGCCCGCCGACGGGGTCCTGCGGGTGGTGATGTCGGCCCCCGGGCGGCTGAACGCGGCCGGCCACCAGATGCACCGCGACCTGGCCGGCATCTGGGCCGAGGTCGACCGCGACCCCGACGTCCGGGCGGTGGTCGTCCGCGGGGCCGGGGACGTGTTCTCGGCCGGCGGCGACCTCGACCTGGTGGCCGACATGGCCGACGACTTCGAGGTCCGCGTCCGGGTCCTGCGCGAGGCCCGCGATCTGGTCTACAATCTGCTCAACTGCTCCAAGCCGGTGGTCTCGGCCATGGCCGGCCCGGCCGTCGGGGCCGGCCTGGTCATCGGCCTGCTGGCCGACATCTCGATCGCCGCCCGGTCGGCCCGGATCATCGACGGCCACACCCGCCTGGGGCTGGCCGCCGGCGACCACGCGGCCATCGTCTGGCCGCTGCTCTGCGGCATGGCCAAGGCCAAGTACCACCTGCTCCTGTGCGAGCCGGTGTCGGGGGAGGAGGCGGAGCGGATCGGGCTGGTGTCGCGGTGCGTGGACGACGCCGACCTCCACGACGTCGCCCTCCAGGTCGCGGTCCGGCTGGCCGGCGGCTCCCAGAGCGCCATCCGCTGGACCAAGTACGCCCTCAACAACTGGCTGCGCCTGGCCGGGCCGACCTTCGACACCTCGCTGGCGCTGGAGTTCCTCGGCTTCGGCGGGCCCGACGTGCGCGAGGGGGTGGCGTCGTTCCGGGAGAAGCGCCCGCCCAGCTTCAGCGGCCCGGCCTGACCAGCCCGACCTCGTACGCCAGGATCACCGCCTGGATGCGGTCGCGCAGGCCGAGCTTGGCCAGCACGTTGCCGACGTGGGTCTTGACCGTGTGCTCGCTGACGTACAGGGAGGTGGCCATCTCGGCGTTGGACAGCCCGCCGGCGATCAGCTCCAGGACCTCCCGCTCCCGGGCCGTCAGGGTCTGGAGGGCGGCCGGGTCGGGGTCGGCGGTGGCCGGGCGGCGGGCGAACTCCTCGATGAGGCGGCGGGTCACGCGGGGGGCGAGCAGGGCCTCGCCGGCGGCGACGACCCGCACGGCCGCCACCAGGTCCTCGCGGGGCAGGTCCTTGAGCAGGAAGCCGCTGGCCCCGGCGCGCAGGGCCTCGAACACGTACTCGTCCAGGTCGAAGGTGGTCAGGATCAGCACCCGGACGGGGTCGGCGACCCCGGGCCCGGCCAGGCGGCGGGTCGCCTCCAGGCCGTCCAGGCGGGGCATGCGGATGTACATCAGGACCACGTCGGGCCGCAGCCGCCGGGCCGCGGAGACCGCCTCCAGGCCGTCGGCGGCCTCGCCGACGACCTCGATGTCCGGCTGGGCCTCCAGGATCATCCGGAACCCGGCCCGGACCAGCCCCTGGTCGTCCACGACCAGGGTGCTGATCGGGCTCACGGGCCCGGCTCCCGCAGGGGGAGGCGGGCGTCGACGGTGAAGCCGCCGCCCGGCCCGGGGCCGGCGTGGAGCTCGCCCCCGAACAGGTTGACCCGCTCCCGCATCCCGACCAGGCCCTGGCCGGACCGGCCGTCGGCCGGGTCCCGGGCCCGGGCCGGGCCGGAGCCGCCGTCGTCGCGGACCTGCACCTCCAGGCAGTCCTCGCCGTAGCGGACCAGCACCCGGGCCCGGCCGGGGCCGGCGTGCCTGACCGCGTTGGTGAGGGCCTCCTGGACGATCCGGTAGGCCGACAGGTCGACCCCGGCCGGCAGCGGCGCCTCGGTGCCCTCGACGACCAGCTCGACCCGGAGCCCGGCCCGCCCGACCTGCTCGACCAGGGACCGCACGTCGGCCAGGCCGGGCTGGGGGGCGAGGCTGGGCGCCAGGTCGCCGCCGCCCCGCAGCACCCCGAGGAGCCGGCGCATCTCGACCAGGGCCTGGCGGCCGGTGGCGGCGATCGCCTCGAAGGCGCCGGCCGCCCGGGCCGGCTCGGTCGCCACCGCCACCGGGCCGGCCTCGGCCTGCACGACCATCATGCTGACGTGGTGGGCGACGACGTCGTGGAGCTCGCGGGCGATGCGGGCCCGCTCGGTGGCGACCGCCCGCTCGGCCTCGGCGGCCCGCTCGCGCTCCAGCCGGCGGGCCCGCTCGGCCAGCTCGGCGGCCAGGGCCCGCTGGACCCGGGCCCGGTCGCCCAGCAGCCACGCCCCGGCCAGGGCGAGCGAGACGAAGGCGGCGTCGACCAGGTCGGCGTCGGTCCGGGGCACGAACACGACCACCGCGACCAGGGTGGCCGCGACCGCCCCGGCCAGCAGCGCCCCGGCGCGGCTCCCCCAGGCGGCCACCGAGTACATGCCGATCACCCCGCCGAGAGGGATCGGCATGGCCAGGTCGGGATAGGGGGCGAACCCGTAGGCGGCGGTGGCCAGGCCGGTGACCAGGCTGACGGCCAGCGGCCAGCGCCGCCGCCACACCAGCGGCAGCGCCTGGACCAGCACCAGGGCCACGGCCGCGGCCCCCCCCGGCTCACACGCGCCGTCGCAGTCCCGCCGGGCGTAGGCCAGCGCGACCAGCGAGAACGCGGCCACCAGGGCGGCCAGCGACCCGTCGGTGAGCAGCGGCCGGGCCCGCAGCCAGGGGGTCCATGATCCGAGCATGGCGCCAGTATCCGGCGGCCGGGCCGGCCCCGCCTCCCCCTGGAGAGGGATTTGCTAGCCCTGGGCCAGCGCGGCCAGGTCGGGCGCGGCCGGCAGGGGCCGGGGGTCGGGCCAGCGCAGGGCCGCCCGGTCGATGGCGCGGGCCACCGGCTTGGGCTCGCCGCCGTTGACGTCGACCAGCCAGAGGTCGAACGGCCCCTCGCAGCCGCCCTCGGCCACCAGCATCCGGCGGGTGTCGAGCCAGCCGACGGCGCTGGTCGGCCCGGACGCCGAGGGCAGCAGGGGACGGCCCGGCCCGCCGTCCAGGCCCGACAGGTCGGCCCGGCGGTCGGCGCAGCCGCTGCCGGTGTCCAGGGCCAGCTGGGTGGCGGCCGGGTCGCGGCGGCCGACGATGGCAAGGATGTCCCGGTCGCCGGTCCACGCCGGGTCGAGGCGGCGCCGCTCGGCCAGCGAGTAGACCTCCAGGCGGCGGGTGCCGTCGGGCTGCCGGCTGCCGTAGTAGAGGGCCTTGCCGCTGGCCGCGAAGGCCAGCGGCCCCAGCCGGGCCCGGGTCGGGGGGATCAGCCGGGCCCCGCCGCTGCCGGCGTTGCTGGCCATCCAGACCTCGGAGGCGCCGCTGCGCTGGAGCACGAAGGCCAGCGCCTCCCCGGACGGGTGGCCGGCCACCGCCTGGTAGGTCGGCCCCCGGAACGGGGTCAGCTCGCGGAGCTCGATCGAGCCCAGGGAGGCCGAGGCCAGGTTGAGGCGGCCCGGGGTGACGAAGGCGAGCGCGTTCCCGCTGGCTCCGAGCCAGGTCAGCGAGACGGTCTCGATGCCCCGGGGCGGCCGCCACACCGGAGCGCCGACCCCCCGGACCTCCAGGCCCTCCAGGACCACCCGGTCACCCCGCGGCCCCCACAGGAACGGGCCGGGGTTGCGGACCTCGAACAGGCACCACACGCGGCGGCCGTCGGCGGTGGTCGCCCAGGCCCGGCCGGCGGCCACGAACGCCACCGGAGCGGTGGTGGGGGAGGGGGTGTCGCCGCTGCAGCCATCGGGCAGGGCCCCGGCGGCGGTCGTCCCGGCGGTGGTCACGGGCGTGCTGGGCAGGGTGGCGCCCCGTTCGGAGCACGCCACCGTCAGGACGGCCAGGGCGGCCAGCAGCAGGCGGGCCCAGCTCGACCGCAGGGGCATGTTCGATCCCATCCTCCCCCAGTCCCGGCAACTGGCGGTTGCACGCATGATCCCACCATGTGCGCACGGGTGCGAACCCGGCCCGGTAGCATCCCGGCATGGACCCTGACCTGCTGCGCAGCGCCGTCACCTGGACCGGCGACCGGCTCGAGATCATCGACCAGACCCTGCTCCCGGAGCGCCTGGCCACCCTCCGGCCGACCACCGTGGCCGAGGTCGTGGACGCCATCACCCGTCTGGCCGTCCGGGGGGCGCCGGCCATCGGGGTCGCGGGGGCGTTCGGGGTCGTGCTCGGGCTGGCCGAGGCCGGGCCGCCCCGGCCCGGCCCCGAGGGGCTGGCCGCCGCCCAGGCCGACCTGGAGCGAGTCGCCGCCACCCTCGAGGGCGCCCGGCCGACCGCGGTCAACCTGCGCTGGGCGGTCCGGCGGGTGGCCGGGGCCGCGGCCGGGGCCGCCGACGCCGCCGAGCTGCGCCGCCTCGCCCTGGCCGAGGCCGAGGCGATCCTGGAGGAGGACCGGGCCGCCTGCGCCCGGATGGCCGAGGCCGGCCGGGCCGAGCTGGCCGGGCGGGGGCGGCTGCTCACCCACTGCAACACGGGGCGGCTGGCCACGGCCGGGCTCGGCACCGCCCTCGGGGTCGTCTACGCCAAGGCGGCCGCCTCCGAGCCCGTCCAGGTGCTGGCCTCCGAGACCCGGCCCCTGCTCCAGGGGGCCCGCCTGACCGCCTGGGAGCTGGTCAACGCCGGCATCCCGGTCACCGTGGTCGCCGACACCGCCGCCGGCGCCGCCCTGGCCGGTGGCCTGGTCGACGCCGTGCTGGTCGGCTGCGACCGGGTGGCCGCCAACGGCGACACCGCCAACAAGATCGGGACCTACAGCCTGGCCGTGCTCGCCCGGGCCAACAAGGTCCCGTTCTACGTGGTCGGGCCGCTGTCCAGCTTCGACCCGGAGGCGGCGAGCGGGGCCGACATCGAGATCGAGCAGCGCCCGGCCGACGAGGTCGCCGTGGTCGCCGGGTCGCGGCTGGCCCCCGAGGCGGCCGGGGTCTGGAACCCGGCCTTCGACGTCACCCCGGCCGCCCTGGTGACCGCGTTCATCACCGACGCCGGGGTGCTCCGGCAACCGTTCGGTCGGTCGATCGCCGATGCCCTGGCCGGTCGCGGC
This sequence comes from Actinomycetes bacterium, assembly GCA_036259695.1. Taxonomy (GTDB): domain Bacteria; phylum Actinomycetota; class CALGFH01; order CALGFH01; family CALGFH01; genus CALGFH01. The sequence continues at coordinate 6,117 of DATABK010000212.1, forward strand.
TAGCCGATGATGGTCTGGGCCCGCAGCCAGGCCGAGGCGACGTCGGCGGCCGGCTGGCCCTCCATGACCTGGAGGTTGAGGCGGGTCAGCTCGGCGGTGGTGAGCTCGGCGCTGACGGCGTTGCAGAGCCGGACCAGGGCCGGGCCGTAGACGTCCAGGACCTCGCGGCGGATGACCGGGACCACGTTCTCGGCCGGCTGGAGCCGGCGGTCGTCCTCCAGCAGGACCAGGTCGTTGCCGATCAGGTGGGGGTTGGTGGTGTCGAGCATGCCGACGTCGATCTCGCCGCTGTCCAGCTCGGCCGCGGTCACGTCCCGGGTCGGCATCGGCTTGAAGCGGGCGAACCGCAGCTCGTAGACGTCCTGGAGGCCTTCCAGGCACAGGGGGCGGACGGGGCACTCGGGCGGCCCGCCGATCGACAGCTGGGGGGCGAGGGGGGCCAGGTCGCTGAGCTTCTCCAGGCCGTGGCGGCGGGCCAGGTCGCCGGTGACCACGAAGCCGTTGCGGTCCTGGGCCGGGGCGTAGGCGAGCACGCTCACCCCCCGGGGCGCGAAGGCCTGCTCGAGCCGGGCGTGGGTCAGGTCCGGGTCGGCCGTGGCCACCCGGTCGCGGTCGTTGAGGAAGTTGAGGGCCGAGCCCTGGTACTCGGGGACCATGTCGACCTTGCCCTGCTCGAGGGCGGGGGCCACCACCTCGCGGGAGCCCAGCTGGACCACCTGCTCGACGGGGTAGCCGTGCTGGTGCAGGGCCTGGCCGTACACCTCGCCCAGGAGCTCGCTCTCGCGGAAGTCGAAGGAGGCGAGCTGGATGACCGGCCGCCGCGGGTCCTCGGGGGGCGGCGGCGCCGGCTCGCGCTCGCAGCCGGCCGCCAGCAGAATCAGCACGGCCAGCACCA
>DATABK010000213.1:0-6877 GCA_036259695.1 Actinomycetes bacterium
GACCCTGATCAAGGAGCTGCTCGCCCAGGGCGTGCGGGCCTTCATCACCAAGCCCCTGGACGTCAGGGAACTGCTGGAGCTCCTCGACACCATCGCCACCGAGCGGGCCCCGGCCAGCTAAAGATGGGCCTCGGGAAGGCCGAGGTCAGAACAGCAGGGTTTCAAGCGGCCTGTTCCGCCGTGGCGGGCCAGCACTCCATGCCATGAGGAGGTGCTGTGAGGCCACGGCATCCGCGGACCGGTTCCTCTGAGCGGGCCAGGCGCCTGATCGCCGCACTCGTCCTCCTCTGCCTGGCCCCACTGGGGCTGCTCACCTGGTTCAGCCTGTCGCTCTCGGCCAAGGCCGTCCGCAGCCAGGTCGACGCCCGGGTGCAGAACACGGCCAGCGCCAGCGCCGTCTACGTCAGGGAGCAGATGGACGGGCTGGCCGAGCTGGTCGGCTCCTACGCCAAGCGCCCGTCCGTGGTCGGGGCCATGCGCCAGCCGGCCACCCGCCGCAACCGGGCCACCATCGCCTTCCACCTCCAGGAGCTCCAGCGGTCCCGCCGGGGCATCGACGTCACCTTCGCCACCGAGCCGAGCGGCCGGCTGCTCGACGTCGTTCCCGACACCCCGTCCATCGTCGGCCGGGACTTCAGCTTCCAGGACTGGTACAAGGGCGTGACCGCCACCGGCCAGCCCTATGTCTCGGAGGCCTACGAGACGGCCGCGACCGGCCACGCCCGGGTGGTCGGGGCGGCGGTCCCGGTCCGCGACCCGGCGGGCGGCGGCCAGGGGCGGGTCCTCGGGATCCTGGTCGCGGCCTACGGGCTCGACACCATCCAGCGGTTCGTCGACGACTACGCGGCCGCCCAGGGCATCCGCCTCACCGTCACCGACCAGCGGGGGGTGGTCCTGGCGGCCCCCGGGACGTCGCCGGTCGGGCTCCGGTCGCGCCGCGGCGACCCGCTGGTCGACGCCGCCCTCCAGGGGCGGTCCGGGGTCAGCGAGCGCTCCACCTTCGCCGGCCGGGTCGTCTCCGCCTACGAGCCCGTCCCCAGCCTCGGCTGGGCGGTCACCGCGGACGTGGCCACCGGCACCGCCTTCGCCCCCATCGCCGACCTGCGGCGCACCGTCCTGGCCTTCGGGGCCGTGCTCGGCCTGGCCCTGGTCGTCGGCCTGGCCCTGCTGGCCCGGGCCCTGCGGGACCGAACCCGGGCCGAGCAGCGGGTGGTGGACGGCGAGGAGCGGACCCGGGACATCCTGGAGGCGACCGCCGAGGCCTTCATCTCGATCGACGCCGCCGGGGTCGTCACCCTCTGGAACTCCAAGGCCACCGAGACCTTCGGCTGGACCAGGGACGAGGCCGTTGGGCGGCCACTGACCGAGCTGATCATCCCCGAGGCGTCGCGCCAGGCCCACGACCGGGGCCGCCGGCGGTTCCTGGAGACCGGCGAGGGGCCGCTGCTCAACCGGCGGGTCGAGGTCACCGCGGTCGACAAGGACGGCCACCAGTTCCCGGTGGAGCTGGTCATCTGGCCGGCCGGATCGGGGCCGGAGACGGCGTTCAACGCCTTCGCCCACGACATCAGCGAGCGGCGCCGGAACGAGGAGGCCGTCCGGGCCAGCAACGAGCGCCTCGGCCTGGCCCTGGACGCCGCCAGCATGGGCTACTGGGACCGGGACCTGGTCAGCGGCCGGGTCGTCTGGTCGGCGGCCCTGGCCGAGCTGCTCGGGGTCGAGCACGCCACCCTCGACCACGACCTGGCCCTGGTCTCCCACGTCCACCCCCAGGACCGGGAGGCCGTCACCCGCTGGGTGTCGGGGCCGGCCGGGCGCGGCCTGGCCGACGAGCTCCAGTTCCGGCTGGACGGGCCCGAGGCGGCGACCCGGTGGATGAGCGGACGGGCCCGCGTCTACCTCGACGACGGCGGCCGGCCGGTCCGCAAGGTCGGCGTGGTCGCCGACGTCACCGAGCGCCGCCGGGCCGAGCAGGCCATCGAGCAGGCCAAGCGGGACGCCGACCGGGCCAACCGGGCCAAGAGCGACTTCCTCTCCAAGATGAGCCACGAGCTCCGGACCCCGCTCAACGCCATCCTCGGGTTCGGGCAGCTGCTCCAGCTGGACGACCTCAGCCCCGAGCAGTCCGAGAGCGTCGACCACATGCTGCGAGGCGGCCGCCACCTGCTGGAGCTGATCAACGAGGTCCTCGACATCTCCCGCATCGAGTCCGGGAACCTGTCGCTGTCGCCCGAGCCGGTGGACCTGGCCGAGGTCGTCAGGGACACCGTCGACCTGATCCGCCCCCTGGCCGCCGAGCGCCAGATCACCATCGTGGCCCCGGCCCCGGACGACCCAACCGTGGCCGTCCAGGCCGACCGCCAGCGGCTCAAGCAGGTGCTGCTCAACCTGGCCTCCAACGCGGTCAAGTACAACCGCCACGCCGGCACCATCCGGGTCGCCTACCAGACGACCCCCGAGGGCCGGGTGCGGATCGCCGTCCAGGACACCGGGCCCGGCCTGTCCGCCGACAAGCTGGCCCGGCTGTTCAGCCCCTTCGACCGCCTGGGGGCCGAGGAGACCGAGGTCGAGGGCACCGGCATGGGCCTGGCCCTGTCCAAGGGGCTGGTCGAGGCGATGGGCGGCGACCTGACCGCCGACAGCGTCGAGGGGCGGGGGACCACCTTCACCGTCGAGCTGGCCGAGCTGGCCGAGGTGCCGAGCCGGTCCTGACGCCGGTCAGGCCGAGCGTTCCCGGGTCGGGCGCTGGCTGCTCCGCCGCTGGCTGCTCTGCCGCTGGGTCGTCCGCTCGGGGACCTGGGCCACACACAGGATGGACTGCCCGAAGCGGGGCTGGACCCGGCGCTCCAGGGCCCGCTCGGCCGGGACGACCAGGCGGTCGTACAGCCGGACCAGGGCCGGGGTGGGGCGGGCCTGGCGGCCCACCCGGACCGCGGCCCACCAGGCCACCCCGCCGAGCAGGTTGACCGGGCGGATGACCTCGGGGACCAGGCCGGCGGCCTCGACGGCGGCGCGGAGGCTGTCGGGGGTGTAGCGGCGCAGATGGCCCAGGGCGCCGTCGAACGCGCCGGCCAGGGACGGGAAGGCGGGCACGACCAGCAGGACCCGGCCCCCGGGGATGGCCGCCCTGGCCATCGACCGCAGCGCGGCCACGTCGTCGTCCATGCGCTCCAGGACGTTCAGGGCGACCACCGAGTCGACCGGCGGCTCGACCTTGAGCTTGAGCACGTCGGCGGGGAGGACCTCGATGCCGGGCCGCTCGCCGAAGCGCTCGTCAAGGGCCCGGACGCAGATCGGGTCGTTGTCGTTGACCACCAGCCGGTCCCGGTCCAGCAGCTGGGCCGAGAAGTCACCAAGGCCGGCCCCGACCTCGAGCACGGTCGGACCCAGGTAGGGGGCCAGCAGGCCGTGCAGGTAGCGGCGGTAGCGGTGGGCCGTGGCCAGGTCCTCGAGGCCAAGGGTGTGGATGGTGGCGCCGCCCTCGAGGGCCCGCATCACCCCGGGCTCGTCGGGGGCGCCGAAGGCGGCCGGGCCGGTCCGCTCGGGCCGGCGGCGCAGGCGGTAGCGGGCCACCGCCCCGGCGGCCAGGAACCCGTCCTTGAAGTGGATCTTCTTGCCCTCGGCGTAGGTGCGGGCCCGGTAGCTGATCGGCACCTCGAAGATGACCAGCCCCTTGCGCAGGAAGTGGGCTGTCAGCTCCATCTCCACGGTGAAGCTCCGGGCGGTCAGCTGCAGGCCCCGGAACGCCTGGCGGGTGAACACCTTGTAGCCGGTGTAGACGTCCGACAGGTAGCGGTTGAAGGCCACGTTGACCATCAGGTTGAGCAGCCGGTTGGCGACCCGGTGGGTGTAGTAGAGGCCGGCCGCGCTGCCCCGGAAGCGGCTGCCGTAGACGACCTCGTAGTCGCCGTCCAGGATCGGCTCGATCAGGGCCGGCAGGTCGCGGGGGTCGTACTCGAGGTCGGCGTCCTGGATGCAGAGGATGTCGCCGGTGGCCGCCTCAAGGCCCGTCTTGACGGCCGCCCCCTTGCCCCGGTTGGTGGGGTGGACGATCACCCGGACGTCGTCGCGGGGGAGCGGGTCGAGCAGGCTGCGGCCGGCGTCGGTCGAGCCGTCGTCGACGAAGATCAGCTCCGTCTCCAGGCCAAGGGCGTTGAAGTCGACCTTGAGGAGGCGGTCGATCACCGTCGGGAGCGTCCGCAGTTCGTTGTAGAACGGGACGACCACCGACAGCTTCATGGACATCTCCTCCCCATTCGGCAGCAGCCGGCAAAGTACCACGTCGCGGCAGCCTTCAGGAGAGAGGGTCGTCGTCCACGAGAGGTCGCTTGAGCGTTCAGTCATCGAGCAGCACCCGCAACGGCGAGCCCGTCTCCGGGCCCGCATCCAGGACCGCGGCCGCCTGGCCGGGGTCGACCACGGCGACCGCGACCCGCTCGTCGGCCACCCGCTTCCAGAACCGGGCCGGGTCGAGGTTGTCGACCAGCACGACCCCGGCGCCGCAGGCCAGCGGGGCCAGCAGCCCGGCCGCGGCCCCGGCCGGGGTCAGCAGCGGCCGCCCGGACAGCAGCCGGTCGGCGTCGGTCAGGCCGGTGCGCCCGGCCAGGGCGGCGGCCCGCTCGAGCAGGCCGGCCATGGTCGCGGCCTCGCCGCCGGAAACCAGGGCGTCGCCGTCCAGGTCGGGCCCGCCGTCGAACTCGTCCCCCATGCTGGGGACAATTCTCGAGAAATTGTGTGCCCGGCCGAGGGCGCGGCCGGCCCGGCCGAGCGGGTCGGCGGTGAGGGCGACGACCGGGATCGTCTCGGGAACGGGCGCGTCGGCCAGCCGCTCCTCGTGGACGAAGGCGGCCACCAGCCGGGGCGCCGGCCCGCCCGGCTCCAGCGAGACCACGCCCAGGCCGGCCCGCCAGCACGCAGCCAGCACCACCGGCACCTGCCAGTGCTCGGCGAGCACCCCGACCTGGTCGCCGGGCTCGGCGCCGAGCTCGTCGACCAGCAGGTTGGCCGTCTTGGCGACCCAGTTCCCGAAGGTGCGGTACGACAGCTCGACCCGCTCGTCCCGGTGGTCGTCGTACCAGGTGCAGAACGGCTTGGCGCCGGAGCGCCCGGTCAGGCGCTCGGCGGCGACGTTGAAGCTGTCGAACGCGGCGCCCGAGGTGTTCACGGACGCGCATGCTAGGCTCTTCAAATCCCTGGGCCAAATTGGCCAACCCGCCCGCCAGGAGTCAAGGAGCTCGCTCGAACCGTGACCGACCGCAGGGCGACCGCGTTTCAGGGATCGAGCGACCGGTGGGCCAACCTGGAGGCGCTGGGCGCCGCCGCCGGGCGGAAGCCACCGAACCAGCAGCCTCGGAAGAAGATGAGCTCGCGGCGCCGCCGCAACCTGCTCCGGACCCTGGCCATCGTGCTGGTGCTGGTGGTGGTGCTGGCCGGGGCGGGCGCGGTGTACGCCTACCGCTACGCCGACCGGCTCGTCGGCAAGGGCCAGCGGCCGGTGGCCGGCCTGACCCCGGCCGCCGCCGGCCGGCCGATGAACATCCTGCTCGTCGGCTCCGACTCCCGCGACGGCCTGAGCCGCCGCCAGCTCGGCCGCATCCAGACCGAAGAGGTGGCCGGCCGGCGCACCGACACCATCATCGTCCTGCACGTCAGCCCGGCCCGGGACAAGGCGGTGATGGTCTCGCTCCCACGGGACCTGCGGGCCACCGTCAACGGCCGGACCAACAAGCTCAACGCCGCCTTCGCCTTCGGCGGCCCCGACCTGCTGGTCAAGACCGTGGAGGAGACCACCGGGCTGGCCATCAACCACTACGCCGAAATCGACTTCGCCGGGTTCCTCAACGTGGTCGACGCCCTCGGCGGGGTCACCCTCTGCAACCGCAGCGGCCACCGCCTGGATGACGCCTACGCCAACCTGCACATGGACCCCGGCTGCCAGGAGATGAACGGGGTCAAGGCGCTGGCCTTCGTCCGGGCCCGGCACGTCGACTCCGACTTCGGCCGCATCGGCCGCCAGCAGGAGTTCATGCGGGCGGTCATGGCCGAGGTGGCCAGCCGCGGCAACCTGGGCGGGCTGCCCAAGCTGCTGGACGTGGCCGACATCGCCACCGACCACATCAAGACCGACGACCACCTGAGCACCCGCACCGCCATCGGCCTGGCCCGGCGGCTGCGCAACCTCGACCCGGCCTCGATCGACATGCGGGTCTTCCCGAGCGTTGCCTCGCCGCCGCGCTGCGCCGGCTGCGCCGCCTTCGTCGACCCCCTGCCCGAGGCGGCCATCCTCATGCGGGCCCTGGCCCGCGACGCCGCCACCCTGCCCCCGGTCGGCCTGCCCGGCGGCAAGGGGATCTCGCTGGCGACCACGCCGGTCACGGTCCTGAACGGCAGCGGGGTCGAGGGCGCGGCCGCCCGGGCGGCCACCGACCTGCGCCGTCTCGGCGTCCGGGTGGTCGGCACCGGCAACGCGGCCACCCCCACCGGGCAGGCCACCACCCTGGCCTACCCCCCGGCCCTGGCCGGCCAGGCCCGGCTGCTGGCCGCCGTCCTTGGCGGCAAGGTCAAGCTGGTCAAGGCCAACGACGGGGGCAGCCTGACCCTGACCGTCGGGTCCGGGTTCCGGCTCCGGTAGGCTCTCGGGGTTCAGCGCCACCGACCTAGGAGCGGAGCTGCCGCCATGCGCTTCCTCGTGACCGGCGGGGCCGGCTTCATCGGCTCCAACTACGTGCGCCACCTCCTCGCCACCGACCCCGAGGCCCAGGTGACCAACTTCGACAAGCTCACCTACGCCGGCAACCGGGCCAGCGTGGCCGACCTGGAGGACGACCCCCGCTACCGGTTCGTCCAGGGCGACATCTGCGACCCCGGCCAGGTCGCC
>DATABK010000214.1:0-3874 GCA_036259695.1 Actinomycetes bacterium
CCGACCGCAAGTACCTCGAAGAGGCCTTCGAGGCCGCCGGGGTCGACTACGACATCCAGAACGCCCAGGGCGACAAGACGCAGTTCCAGACGATCGCCGACCAGATGATCACCGGCGGGGCCAGCGTGCTGATGATCGTCAACCTGGACTCGGGCACCGGCAAGGCCGTGCTCGACAAGGCCAAGGCCCAGGGTGTGGCCACCATCGACTACGACCGCCTCACCCTCAACGGCGGCGCCCAGTACTACGTGTCCTTCGACAACGTGGCCGTGGGCCGGCTCCAGGGCGAGGGCCTGCTCAGGTGCCTGGAGGAGAAGGGCAAGAGCACCGCCAACATCGTCTACCTCAACGGGTCGCCCACCGACAACAACGCCACCCTGTTCAAGCAGGGCTACGACGGCGTGCTGTCCAAGATGACCCAGTTCAAGAAGGTCGACGACCAGTCCGTGCCCGACTGGGACAACCAGCAGGCCGGCACCATCTTCGAGCAGATGTACACCAAGGCCAACGGCAACATCGACGGCGTCCTGGCCGCCAACGACGGCCTCGGCAACGCCGCCATCGCCATCCTGAAGAAGAACAACGCCAACGGCGACGTCCCGGTCACCGGCCAGGACGCCACCGTCCAGGGCCTGCAGAACATCCTCGCCGGCGACCAGTGCATGACCGTCTACAAGGCGGTCAAGAAGGAGGCCGACGCGGCCGCCGCGCTGGCCATCGGGCTGGCCAAGGGCGAGAAGCCACCGGCCCCCGACACCGTCAAGGACCCCGAGAGCGGCGCCGACGTGCCCGCGGTCCTGCTGGAGCCGGTCGCCATCACCTTCGACAACGTCAAGGACGTGGTCGCCGACGGGTATGTGACCAAGGAGGAGCTGTGCACCGGCGCGTTCGCGGCCAAGTGCACCGAGGCAGGCATCGAGTAACGGCGTAGCCCGTCCCGGACGCCCGGCGGTGGCTGGGCGCCCGGGACGGTCCCGACCATCGAGGAGTCGCGCGTGACCGCGAACGCGACCGAGAACGGCGCCCCGATCCTCCAGCTCCGGGGCATCAACAAGAGCTTCGGGCCGGTGCACGACCTCAAGCAGGTGAACTTCGCCGCCTATCCGGGCCAGGTGACCGCGCTGGTCGGCGACAACGGCGCCGGCAAGTCGACCCTGATCAAGTGCATCGGGGGGATCCACCCGATCGACTCGGGCGAGTTCCTGTTCGAGGGCAGGCAGGTCACCGTCCACGGGCCGCGTGACGCCTCGGCCCTCGGGATCGAGATCGTCTACCAGGACCTCGCCCTGTGCGACAACCTCGACGTCGTCCAGAACATGTTCCTCGGCCGCGAGCAGCGCACCAGCATCGTGCTCGACGAGGCCACCATGGAGGACCGGGCGGCCAAGACGCTGAAGTCCCTGTCGGTGCGGACGCTGCGGTCGACCCGCCAGCTGGTGGCCAGCCTGTCCGGCGGCCAGCGCCAGACGGTGGCCATCGCCAAGGCCGTGCTCTGGAACAGCAAGGTGGTGATCCTCGACGAGCCCACGGCCGCCCTCGGCGTCGCCCAGACCGAGCAGGTGCTCGCCCTCGTCCGGCGCCTCGCCGACCAGGGCCTGGCCGTGATCCTGATCTCCCACAACCTGGTCGACGTCTTCCAGGTCTCCGACCGCATCGCCGCCCTGTACCTGGGCCAGCTGGCCGCCGAGGTCAAGGCCAGCGACGTGCGCCAGCCCCAGGTGGTGGAGCTGATCACCACCGGCCGGACCGAGGGTGTCGAGTCCGAGCTCCCCACCAGTGTCGACGAAGGAGTGACGGCATGAGCGCCCCCACCGTCGACGTCCCCGAGAGCCCGGCCGAGCTGACCCGCTCGCCGTCGCTGGGCGAGTACTTCCGCAGCTACCTGGACCGGGTGCGCGGCGGCGACATCGGCTCCCTGCCGGCCGTCCTGGGACTGGTGGTGCTGGTGATCGTCTTCTCGATCCTGCGGCCGGTGTTCCTCAGCGAGGGCAACTTCGCCAACCTGCTCACCCAGGGCGCCCCCATCGTGGTGATCGCCATGGGCCTGGTGTTCGTCCTGCTGCTGGGCGAGATCGACCTGTCGGCCGGGTTCGCCAGCGGCGTCTGCGCGGCCGTGCTGGCCACCCTGCTCACCGACTGGGGCTGGTCGTGGCCGCTGGCCGTGGCCGTCTCCCTGCTCACCGGCCTGGCCATCGGGACGGCCATCGGCACGCTGGTCGCGCGGGTCGGGATCCCGTCGTTCGTGGTCACCCTGGCCGCATTCCTGGCCTTCCAGGGAATGGTCCTGCTGATCATCGGCCAGGGCGGCAACGTGCCCATCCGGGACGAGGTCATCCTGGCCATCGAGAACAAGAACCTGCCGCCGCTGTGGGGCTGGATCCTGTGGGCGGTGTCGATGGGCGCCTTCGCCGCGGTGGTGCTCATGCGGGCCCAGCGGCGCCGGTCCAAGGGGCTCAGCGCCGAGCCCATCGCCATCCTCGGGCTCAAGGTCGGCGGGCTGGCCCTCCTCACCGGCATCGGCGTCTACGTGCTCAACCTGGAGCGCAGCCGCAACCCGGCGGTCGTCTCCCTCAAGGGCGTCCCCTGGGTGGTGCCGATCATCCTCGTCCTGCTGGTGATCCTGACCTTCGTGCTCATGCGCACCGCCTACGGCCGGCACGTGTACGCCGTCGGCGGCAACGCCGAGGCGGCCAGGCGGGCCGGCATCAAGGTCCCCAACATCCGCACCTCGGTGTTCATGATCGGGTCGACCATGGCCGCCATCGGCGGCATCATCGCCGCCTCGCGGGCCAACTCCGTCGACCCCAACGCCGGCGGCAGCAACACCCTGCTGTACGCCGTCGGGGCGGCGGTGATCGGCGGGACCAGCCTGTTCGGGGGCAAGGGCAAGGTCCGCGACGCCATCCTGGGCGGCGCCGTCATCGCCGTGATCGACAACGGCATGGGGCTGCTCGGCTACAGCGCCGGGATCAAGTACATCGTCACCGGCCTGGTGCTGCTGATCGCCGCCAGCGTGGACGCCCTGGCCCGCAAGCGGGCCCACGCGACCGGCCGGGCCTGACCCTGGGAGGTTGGTGGGCGGCCCGCCCGCTGCCGGGGCAACCGGGATGACTGGACGGGCGGCGACCGCGACCGGCCCCTGATCGACAAGGGCCGCAAGCAGGCCGACCGGCTGGCCGCGGCCCTGCGCCGCGACGAGCCGGTGCTGGTCGCGGCCAGCCCCTGGCTGCGCTGCCGCCAGACCGCGGCCCCGCTGGCCGCCGCCATGGGGCTCCAGGTCGAGCTGGACGACCGGCTGGGCTACGACGCCCCCGACATGGCCGGCTGGGTCAGGACGGCCGTCCGCGACCATCCCGGCCGAGCCGTGGTCGCGGTCAGCCACGGCGACCTGATCCCCATGTACCTGTTCCAGGCCGGCCTGGTCGACGGGTTCCCCGAGTTCCGCACCGGCTCCCTGTTCCGGCTCGAGGCCAGCCGGGGGCACGTCGCCAAGGTCGAGCTGATCGACCGCAAGGAGCTCAAGCGACAGCTGGGAGACGCCTCCTGAGCAATGCCGAGGCGGAGCCCGGAGGCGTCCCGTACGATGAGCGGCCGATGCAGACCAGGGCAAGCACCCCGACCGACCGCGCCGTGCCCGGCGACGGCGTGCGCCTGCATGCCCGCGACTGGGGCGGGAGCGGGCAGGCGGTGGTGCTGCTGCACGGGCTCGCCTCCAACGCCCGCATCTGGGACGGGGTCGCGCCCCGGCTGGCCGGGGCCGGCCTGCGGGTCGTCGCCCTCGACCAGCGCGGCCACGGCGCCTCCGAGCAGCCCGGGTTGGGCTACGACTTCGCCTCGGTCGGGCGCGACCTGTCGTCGGCGCTGGCCGCGCTCG
>DATABK010000215.1:0-6278 GCA_036259695.1 Actinomycetes bacterium
CGGCCGAGCAGGTCGAGGGTGGCGTTCTCGAGCTTGAGGCCGACCTCCTCGCTGATGACCTGGCCACCGGTGAGGGTGGCGATGTCGGCCAGCATGGCCTTGCGGCGGTCGCCGAACCCGGGGGCCTTGACGGCGGCGCTCCGGAAGGTGCCGCGGATCTTGTTGACGACCAGGGTGGCCAGGGCCTCCCCGTCGACGTCCTCGGCGATGACGACCAGCGGCTTGCCGGACTGCACGACCTTCTCCAGCACCGGCAGCAGCTGCTGGGCCGAGGAGATCTTGGAGTTGGCGATGAGGATGTAGGGGTCCTCGAGCACCGCCTCCATGCGGTCCTGGTCGGTGACGAAGTAGGGCGAGATGTAGCCCTTGTCGAACTGCATGCCCTCGGTGAACTCGAGCTCCATCCCGAAGGTCTGCGACTCGTCGACGGTGATGACGCCGTCCTTGCCGACCTTGTCCATGGCCTCGGCGATGGTCCGGCCGATCTCGGCGTCCTGGGCCGAGATGGCCGCCACCGAGGCGATCTCGTCCTGGTTCTCGACCTCACGGGCCTGGTTGCGGATGGCCTCGGCCACGGCCTCGGTGGCCTTCTCCATGCCCCGCTTGAGGCCCATCGGGTTGGCCCCGGCGGCCACGTTGCGCAGGCCCTCGTGGACCAGGGCCTGGGCGAGCACGGTGGCGGTGGTGGTGCCGTCACCGGCCACGTCGTTGGTCTTGGTCGCGACCTCCTTGGCCAGCTGGGCACCGAGGTTCTCGTAGTTGTTCTCGAGCTCGATCTCCTTGGCGATGGTCACGCCGTCGTTGGTGATGGTGGGAGCGCCCCACTTCTTGTCGAGCACGACGTTGCGGCCCTTGGGGCCGAGGGTGACGCGGACCACGTTGGCCAGCTTGTCCACCCCGGCCTCGAGGGAGCGACGCGCGTCGACGTCGAACAGCAGTTGCTTTGGCATGGCTTCGCGTTACCTCGGTTACTTGTTGACGATGGCCAGGACGTCGCGGGCCGACAGGATCAGCAGCTCGTCGCCGCCGACCTTGACCTCGGTGCCGCCGTACTTGGAGTAGATGACCTTGTCGCCGACCTTGACGTCGAGCGGCACGCGGTTGCCGTCCTCGAACCGGCCGGGGCCGACGGCCAGGACCTCGCCCTCCTGGGGCTTCTCCTTGGCGGTGTCGGGGATGACCAGGCCGGAGGCGGTCATCTCCTCGCCCTCGCTCGGCTTGACGACGATACGGTCCTCGAGCGGCTGCAGGCTGACGCCCATCCTTCCTCCTCGTGCGTGGTGGGCCCGACCCGGCGGGCCGGCCTGAAGGGATACACGTTCGGCGCGGATGTTAGCACTCGGCTTCTGTGAGTGCTAACAGCATCCTAGGAACCCGGAGCGGCCCTCGTCAACCGAGAGAAATTTCCCAGCAGAACCGGTCGTCATGGTGCCGTCACGCTGCCGGGACTATGGCGGCGTACAACGCTTGTGAAAGGACTCACAAGGAGGGACACCATGAGCCGCATCCACCGGGCACTGACCGTTCTGGGGCTGAGCCTGGCCCTGGCCGCCGGCACCGCCGCCGCCGCCGTGGCCGCCCCGGAGACCGCATCCGCCGCCGCCGTCGAGGACCAGAACGACCGCCTGCTCCGCCACATCGAGGCCAGCGACCTCGCCCGCACCCAGGCCGCCGTCGAGCAGGCTCGGGCGATCGAGCGCGGCAGCCTCGCCGCCCAGCCCGCCGCTCGGGTCGAGGACCAGAACGACCGGCTGCTGCGGAGCATCCAGGCCGGGCAGGCCGAGCGCACCCAGGCCGCGGTCGAGCAGGTCCGGGCCGGCGAGCGCAACCTCGGCCCGGCCCCCGTGGTCACGGTCGCTCCCCAGCCCGTCCCGGCCGCCGGCCGGAACGTCGACCCCTTGGTCGTCCTGCTGGTGGGGCTGGTCGGCGGGCTGATCGGCGGCGCCGCCATCGCCGCCGGGGTCGCCGCCAACCGCCGGCACGGACAGCGGGCGGTGGCTGCCTGACCGGCACCTCCTGCCGGCAGCCACCTGGGCCGGCGAGCTCCTCCGGGGCTCGCCGGCCCCGCGGTGTCCGGGAGACGCGCGCCGCCCGGGGCGGCGGCCCCGTTAGCCGCGGCGCTTGGCCCGGCGGGGGGCGCGGCGGCCGAAGCCGGGGATGATGTGGAGGTTGGGGTCGGCGCCGACGTCCAGGGGGGTGTGCTCGCCCCGCTCCAGGGCGAAGCTGCCGGCGCAGGCCACCATGGCCCCGTTGTCGGTGCACAGGGCCGGGGAGGGGATCAGCACGCGGAGCCCCAGGGGCTCGGCCTCGGCGGCCAGCCGGGCCCGCAGGCGGGAGTTGGCGGCCACGCCCCCGCCGAGCAGGATGGTGTCGAGGCCCTCGCGCTTGGCCACGCCGATCACCTTGCTGATCTCCACGTCCACCACCGCCTCCTGGAACGAGGCGGCGACGTTGGCCACGTTGACGTCGGGCCCGGCCTCGCGGACGTGGCGGAGCACGGCCGTCTTGAGGCCGGAGAAGGAGAAGTCGTCGGAGCCGTCGTCCAGCAGGGCCCTGGGGAACCGGACGGCCGCCGGGTCGCCCTCGCGGGCCAGGCGGTCGATCACCGGCCCGCCCGGGTAGCCGAGGCCGAGCACCCTGGCCACCTTGTCGTAGGCCTCGCCGGCGGCGTCGTCGATCGTCTGGCCCAGCCCCCGGAAGTTCCCCTGCTCGTCCATGGCGAGCAGGCTGGTGTGCCCGCCGGAGACCACGAACACCACCGCCGGCAGCGGCAGGGTGCCGTGGTCGAGGACGTTGGCGTAGACGTGGGCGACCAGGTGGTTGACCCCGAGCAGGGGGCGGTCGAGGGCCAGCGCGTAGGCCTTGGCCGCCGCCACCCCGACCAGCAGCGACCCGGCCAGGCCGGGACCGATGGTGACCGCGACCGCGTCCACGTCCGACAGCCGGGCCCCGCCGAGGGCGCAGGCCTGCTCGACCGCCGGGTGGAGGAGGTCGACATGGGCCCGCGAGGCGACCTCGGGGACGACCCCGCCGTAGCGGGCGTGCAGGGTCTGCTGGTCGGCGAGGACGTTGGAGCGGACCCGGCGGCCGTCGGAGACCAGGGCCACGCCGGTCTCGTCACAGGAGGTCTCGATCCCCAGCACCAGCATCCGCTACAGCTCCCGGGGCTCGGGGACGCGCGCGGCCAGGCCGGCCAGGCGCTCGGCGTAGGCCGGGGTCTGGAGGCCCTCGGCCCACATGATCAGGGCGTCCTCGCCGGTCTCGGCGTAGTAGTTCTTGCGGATGCCGACCGGGGCGAAGCCGAACTGGTGGTACAGGCCCTGGGCGCCGCGGTTGGCCACCCGGACCTCGAGCGTGCAGGCGGTCGCGCCCCGGCGCCTGGCCTCGGTGACCAGGGCGAACAGGAGCCGGGAGGCGACCTTGCGCCGGTGCACGTCGGGGTCGACGGCGATGTTGGTCACGTGTGCCTCGTCCCCGAACACCATCAGCCCGGCGTAGCCGACGACCTGCCGGCGTGCCTTGGCCACGATGTAGAAGCGGGTCGAGCGCTGCACGATCTCGGACAGGAACAGGGTCATCGTCCAGGGCCGCGGGTACACCCGGCGCTCGATGTCCAGCACCTGGGGGATGTGGCGGCGGCGCATCGGCGCCAGCTCGATGGCCAGGGGGTGGCGCGGGTCGTCGACCTGGCGCCGGGGCGGGTAGATGGTCGCCATCAACGGGCCTCCGTCGCCAGGCGACGCTCCACTCCTGGGTCGATGTCGGGCCGTCGCAGGTACAGCGGGGTCACCTCGAGCGGGCTGGTGAACTCCTCGCGCAGCATCCTCGGGAGGGCCAGCTCGACCAGGGCGGCGGCCGAGGGCGAGGCCTGGGCCAGCCCGCCGAACTCGGACTGCTCCCCCAGGTGCTCGAACGCCTCCCGGTGGAGCAGGGCCCCGTCGCCACACAGCAGGAGCTCCTCCCCCCTGGCCTCGATCCCGGCGGCCAGCTGGTCGGGCCGGAGCACCTGGTAGTCGGTGACCCGGACGACCCCGCCGGGGGCGTGGCGGTACAGGGCGCAGAACACCTCGCCCCGGCGGGCGTCGATCACCGGGCAGATGGCCCGGTGGACGTGCCGGTGGGCGAAGGCGATCAGGTCGAGGCTGGGCACGGCCACCATCGGCAGCCCCCAGGCCTGGGCCAGCGCCTTGGCCGTCGAGACCCCGACCCGCAGGCCGGTGAACAGCCCCGGGCCGGTGCCGACGGCCACCCCGGCCAGGGACGACGGCTCGACCTCGGCCTGCTCAAGCACCCAGCGCACGGCCGGGGTCAGCACCTCGGCGTGGCGGCGCTCGTGGCGGACGGCCACCTCGGCCAGGGTGCCGGCCTCCGAGCCCACGGCCACGCTGGTGACCGGGGTCGCGGTGTCCATGGCGAGGACGAGCACGGAAGGCCTTTCGAGCGACGGCGGCGGAAAACGTATTGTGGCATCTCAACCTGCGATCGCGCCGTCCCGACAACAACCTTGATGGCACGAGTGCTGATCGTCCAGGGAGACGCCCGCTCGCGGGCGGACACGGCCGCGACCCTGCGCGCCGAGGGCCACGAGGTCCTCGAGGCGGGGTCGGCCGACAACGGCGTGCGCCTGGCCCACGAGCAGGGCCCCGAGGTCATCCTGCTCGACCCGATGCTGCCCGACCGCTCCGGCTACGAGCTGTACGCCAGCCTCCAGCGCGACCCGGCCACCCTGGCCATCCCGGTGCTGTTCCTGCCCGGCGAGGCCCCGCCGGTCCCCGCCGGCGAGGGCGTCCTGCCCGTGGCCGGCCTCGACATCGTGACCCGCCTCGGTCTGGCCCTGCGCACCAAGTCGCTCAACGACGACCTGCGGCTGGCCGACGTCAGCCTCCGCTCGGCCGTGCTCACCGATTCCCTGACCGGTCTGGCCAACCGCCGGGCGGCCGAGGAGCGCCTGCGCTCCCTCACCGGCCTGGCCAAGGTCGGCATGGGCCCGGTGTCGCTGATCCTGGCCGACCTGGACGGGTTCGCCGAGGTCAACGATCGCTGCGGCTACGCCGTGGGCGACCGCCTCCTCCAGGCCTTCGCCGGCCTGCTGCACGAGTCCTGCCGTACCGGCGACACCGTGGCCCGCCTCGAGGCCGAGGCCTTCCTCGTGCTCCTGCCCGGCACCAAGCTCGACGCCGCCTGGTACGTCGCCGAGCGGGTCCGCCGCCGCACCGCCGCCATCGGCGCCTCCCTCGGCCCGGACGGCCCCGCCCTCACCGCCTCCTTCGGCGTCGCCGAGCACCGCATCCCCGACGCCTGGCGCGACCTCCTCGACCGCTCCGAAGCCGCCCTCAACCGAGCCAAACGAGCCGGCCGCAACCGCTGCGAGGTCGCCTGAGCAGCTACGGGACCTCTTTCACGATGGCCCGGATCTGCGCGGCAAGCTTCGGGAGGTCGTTGTCCGCGACCGACCAGACAAGGTCGACGTCGATGTCGAAGTACCCATGAATAAGCACGTTGCGCATGGCGATCATCTGCCGCCAAGGCACCTCGGGGTGCGCCTGCCGCAGCTCTTCGGTCAGCCCTCGGGCGGCCTCCCCGATGATCTCCACCCAGCGGACGACAGCGGTCTGGGCCAGCTCGTCGTCGGCGAAGGCGACGCGGCCCCGGGCGGCCTGGGCTTCGATGCGCTGGATCGATTCCAGGATGTCGTAGAGACGCTCCCGGTCACTTCTCAAACCGGGACCGCCTCGCCCAGCACACGCTGGCGGATCCGGGCCTTCAGCCCCGGCTCGGTCACGACGTCGACGGGGTGACCGAGGAGGTCCTCCAGATCCACGAGAAGGCTCGCCAGGTCGAGTAGGCTGCGGCCTGGCTCAAAGTCCACCAGGAAGTCGACGTCACTGGCGGCATCGGCGTCACCGCGGGCCACCGATCCGAAGACGCGGACGTTGGTGGCGCCATGCCGGGTGGCAGCGGCCAGGATCTCGGCGCGTACGCGGGCGAGCTGCGCCAGCGACGGGCCAGTTGCCTGCTGGTCGGCCGAAGCAGCCACGCAATCCACCTCCTCCAGTCGATAGCGTATCGCGTGGTTGGCACCCTCTGAGGGAGGCACTCGGCGCTGCGGTTCGTGGGGATCGACCTAGCCTGGGGTGGACGGCGACCGTCGGGGCTGGCGGTGCTCGACCCGGACGGCCGGGTTGTTGGCGAGGGGTGGGCGACCTCGGACGAGGAGATTCTGGGGTTCCTGGCTGAGCATGACCGGGCGGGGGCGGTGGTGGCGCTGGACGCGCCGC
>DATABK010000216.1:0-2714 GCA_036259695.1 Actinomycetes bacterium
ACGATCAGGCTCTGGATGGCGTCGGTGCCCTCGTAGGTGTAGACGGCCTCCATGTCGGCGTGGTGGCGGGCGACGTGGTTCTCGAGCAGGATGCCGTTGCCGCCCAGGATGTCGCGGGCGTCGGCGACCACCTGGCGGGCCTTGGCGGCGTTGTTCATCTTGGCCAGCGAGGCCATGCCGGCGGTCATCTGGCCGCGCTCGGTGAGCTGGGCCAGGCGCAGGCAGAGCAGCTGCATGGTGGTCACCTCGGCCAGCATCTTGGCCAGCCGGTACTGGACCAGCTGGAAGCTGGCCAGGGGGGTGCCGAACTGCTCCCGCTCCCGGACATGGGTCAGGGCGGCCTCGTAGGCGGCCAGGGCGTGGCCGGCCGCCTCCCAGGCGACCCCGGAGCGGGTGGCGGTCAGCACCCGGGCGGTGTCGCCGAAGCCGCGCGAGTGGGCCAGGCGGTTGGCGGCGGGGACCCTGACCCCGTCCAGGGTGATCTCGGCCTGCCAGACGGCCCGCTTGGCCGTCTTGCCGGACATCACACTGGCCGCGTACCCGGGCGTGCCCTTCTCGACCACGAACCCGCCGACCTTGCCGTCGTCGTCGCGGGCCCAGACGATCACCAGGTCGGCGAAGGAGGCGTTGCCGATCCAGCGCTTGGCCCCGTCCAGCACCCAGTGGTCGCCGTCGCGGCGGGCCCGGGTCTCGAGCGCGACCGCGTCCGAGCCGTGGTCGGGCTCGGTCAGGCCGAAGGCGCCGATCTGCTCCATCCGGGCCATGGGCGGCAGCCAGCGCTCCTTCTGCTCCTCGGAGCCGAGCAGGGCGATCGAGGTCATGGCCAGGCCCGAGTGGACCCCGAAGAAGGTGCAGATGCTGCCGTCGCCCCGCCCCAGCTCCATGCCGACCAGGCCGGTGGCCACGGTGCTCAGCCCCGGGCAGCCGTAGCCCTTGATGGTGCCGCCGGCCAGGTTCAGGGCGGCCAGCTTGGGCACCAGCTCGAAGGGGAACTCGGCCCGCTCCCAGTAGTCGTTGATGACCGGCGTGACCTCCTTGTCGCAGAAGGCCCGGACCCGGTCCCGGACCTCGCGCTCGGCGTCGGTCAGCAGGTCGTCGATGCGGTAGAAGTCGCTCGCCGGGCTGGTCTCGCTCAAGGCAGGTCCCCTCCGCCGGGTTCCATCCACTTCGAGCGTACCCTCGGAACGCCGATCTCCCTGGAGGTGCGTCCTTGACCAACGACATCCGTCGCGTGGCCGTGCTCGGTGCCGGGACCATGGGGGCGGCCATCGCCGCCCACGCCGCCAACGCCGGCCTGGCCGTCGACCTGCTCGACCTGGACCGCGAGGCCGTCCAGGGCGGGTTCGAGCGCATGCTCGCCGCCCGCCCGGCCGCCCTGGCCAGTCCCCGCCTGGCCGAGCGTATCCGCCTTGGGACCTTCGAGGCGGACTTCGAGCGGCTGGCCGCGGCCGACTGGGTCGTCGAGGCCATCGTCGAGCGCCTGGAGCCCAAGCAGGAGCTGCTGGCCCGGGTCGAGAAGACGGCGGGCCCGACCGCCGTGGTCACCTCCAACACCTCCGGGCTGCCGCTGGCCAGCCTGGCCGAGGGCCGCTCGGAGGACTTCCGCCGCCGGTTCCTTGGCACCCACTTCTTCAACCCGCCCCGCTACCTCAAGCTGGTCGAGCTGATCCCGACCGCCGACACCGACCCCGAGGTGCTGGAGGGGATGCGGGCGTTCGTGGAGCGGGTCCTTGGCAAGGGCGCGGTGGTCGCCAAGGACACCCCCAACTTCATCGCCAACCGCCTGGGCAGCTTCGCCGGCATGCACGACGTCGGCTACGCCCTCGACAACGGCTACTCGATCGAGGAGGTCGACGCCCTCACCGGGCCGCTGGTGGGCCGGCCCAAGACGGCCACCTTCCGGCTGTTCGACCAGGTCGGCCTGGACGTGATGGTGGCCGTGGCCGGCAACCTCCACGAGCTGGCCCCCAGCGACGAGAGCCGCGACATCCTGCCAGCCCCCGAGCCGCTCAAGCGGATGCTGGAGGCCCGCCGGCTCGGCAACAAGACCGGCGGCGGCTTCTACCGCCGGACCAAGCGCGACGGCCAGACCGTGTTCGACGTGCTCGACCTGGACAGCCTGGCGTACCGGCCGGCGGCCGGGCCGGAGCTGCCGATCGTGCCCGCCGCCCGCGACCACGACGACCTCGGCGCCCGCCTGCGCTTCCTGCTCGACAAGGCCGAGGAGGACCGCGGCGCCCGCTACCTGCGCGACACCCTGCTGCCGTCGCTGGCCTACGCGGCCCGGCGGGTGCCGGAGATCGCCGACTCCCTGGCTGAGGTCGACCACGCCGTCGAGTGGGGGTTCGGCTACGAGCTGGGGCCGTTCCGGGCCTGGGACGCCATCGGGGTGGCCGACGGGGTGGCCCGCATGGAGGCCCTCGGCATCGAGGTCCCGGCCTGGGTGCGCGAGCTGCTGGCCGCCGGCAACGAGTCCTTCTACCGCGACGGCCAGGTCTACAGCCCCCTCACCCGCGCCTACGAGCCGGTCCCGGTCGACCCGGAGGCGGTCGACCTGGAGGGCCTCAAGGCCGAGGGCCGCGAGGTCGGCGGGAACGCCTCGGCCAGCCTGGTCGACCTGGGCGACGGGGTCCTCTGCCTGGAGCTGCACGCCCCGGCCAGCGCCATCGACGCCGCCGTTGTCGAGCTCGGGGCCCGGGCCCTCCAGGAGCTGG
>DATABK010000217.1:0-14252 GCA_036259695.1 Actinomycetes bacterium
GCGATGGTCGTCTACGACTGGCGCCTGGCCCTGGTCGCGGTGGCCACCGTGCTGCCGCTGGCCGCCGTGCTCCGGGTCATGCAGCGCCGGGTGGTGGTGGCCTGGGACCTGGTCCGGACCCGGGTCGGGGAATCGCTGGCCGCCATCTCCGAGTCGATCCAGGGGGCGGCCGTAATCCGCGCCTACGGCGTCCAGGAGCAGGCCCAGCGCCGGGTGATGCGCTCGGTCGAGGCCCGCCGCCGGGCCGAGGTCCGGGCCGGCACCATCGGCGCCTTCTTCTTCCCCTCGGGCGAGCTGTTCGGCGTCGTCACCACCGCGGCCGTGCTCCTGGTCGGGATGGCCATCGGCCCCGAGGGCGGCCTGACCATCGGCACCCTGGTCGCCTTCGCCTTCCTGGTCACCATCTTCCTGGAGCCGGTGGCCGAGTTCACCGAGATCCTGGACATGACCCAGCAGGCGGTGGCCGGCTGGAAGAAGGTCCTTGACGTCCTCGACACCCCGGTCGAGGTCGACGACCCCAGGCCCGGGCTCACCCTCCCGGCCCGGGCCCTGGACATCGAGCTGGACCGGGTGTCGTTCGCCTACCACGGCGGGCCGCCGGTCCTGACCGACGTGTCGGTCGAGATCCCGGCCGGGACCCGGGTGGCCATGGTCGGCACCACCGGGTCGGGCAAGACCACCCTGGCCAAGCTGCTCATCCGCCTGGCAGACCCGGTCAGCGGCAGCATCCGGGTCGCCGGGACCGACCTGCGCCAGGTCAGCCTGGCCTCGCTCCGCTCGGCCCTGGTCATGGTCCCCCAGGACGGCTTCCTGTTCGACACCAGCGTCGCCGGCAACGTCCGCATGGGCCGGCCCGAGGCCGACGACCGCGAGGTCCGGTCCGCCTTCGACGCCCTCGGGCTGGGCGGCTGGGTCGACGCCCTGCCCCGGGGCGTGCACACCCGGGTCGGCGAGCGCGGCGAGTACCTGTCGGTGGGCGAGCGCCAGCTGGTCGCCCTGGCCCGCGGCTACCTGGCCGACCCGGGCTGCCTGATCCTGGACGAGGCCACCTCGGCCGTCGACCCGGCCACCGAGGTCGCCCTCCGCAACGCCATCCAGCGGCTCACCGAGGGCCGCACGGCCATCACCATCGCCCACCGGCTGGCCACCGCCGAGCACGCCGACCTCGTGCTGGTCCTGGAGCGCGGCCGGCTGGTCCAGCAGGGCACCCACGCCCGGCTGCTGGCCGACCCCGACGGCGCCTACGCCCGGCTGCACAGCAGCTGGATGGCCAGCCTGGCCGCGGGCGGCGAGACCGCGGGCGCGTGGTAGGGTCGAAGACATGCAACCACGCGATCTCGCGCATCTCCGCACCCCATCGGCCCCGACCCTGACCCCGGACGGACGGCTGCTGGCCGTGGCCGTCGGCCGGATCGACCTGGAGGCCGACGAGTACCGGGGCGAGCTGTGGCTTCTGCCCACCGACGGCTCGGCCCCGCCCCGCCGCTTCACCTCGGGCCGCCGTGACGTCCGCCCCCGGTTCTCCCCCGACGGCCGCTGGCTGGCCTTCCTCCGGGCCGGCGACGACGACAAGCCCCAGCTCCACGTCATGCCGACCGACGGCGGCGAGCCGCGCCGGCTGGCCGAGCACCCGCTCGGGGTCGAGTCGTTCGCCTGGAGCCCGGACTCGACCCGGATCGCCTATGTCGCCCGGGTGCCCGAGGAGGGCCGCTACGGCACCGACAAGGACGTCCCCCCGGAGAAGGAGCCGCCCCGGCGGATCACCACCCTCCAGTACCGGCTGGACAACCTGGGCTTCACCTTCGACCGGCGCCCCCACGTCTTCGTGGTCGACGCCCTGGCCGAGGACGCCGAGCCGGTCCAGGTGACCAGGGGCGACTACGACCACGGGGAGCCGGCCTGGAGCCTGGACGGGGCCAGCCTGGCCTTCGTCTCGGCCCGCCACGAGACGCGGGACGAGGACGTCATCGGCGACGTGTTCGTGGCCCCGGCGGCCGGCGGCGACGCCGTCCGGGTGACCGCCACCGACCTGGCCGTGGCCCGGCCGGCGTTCTCCCCGGACGGGGCGACCATCTGGTTCGTGGCCGTCGAGCCCGACCTGGCCGGGCGCCCGACCATGCTCTGGTCGGTGCCGGCCGACGGGTCGGGCAAGCCCGAGCGGCTCACCGACCCCGAGCGCTACGACCACGACCCCGCCTTCGGGGCCGGGATCCTGCCCCTGCTGGTCGACGAGGACGCGGTCACCACCATCACCCTCGACCGGGGGGCGATCCGGCTGCTGCGGTTCCCGGTCGACGGCGGCGAGCCGGCCGAGCTGCTGGGCGGCCAGCGCACCGTCCACGACTACGCCGTGGCCGGCGGGGTGGTCGCGGCCGTGGTCAGCCACCCCCTCTCGGCCGGCGAGGTGGTCGTGGTCCGGGATGGCCAGGAGCGGACCCTGACCGACTTCGGGTCGCTGCTGGCCCGTTCGGCCTCCCTGCGGCCGATGGAGGAGCTGGAGGCGACCGCCCCCGACGGGGCCAAGGTGCACGGCTGGATCCTCAAGCCGGCCGGCACCGGCCCGTTCCCGACGGTCCTCATGGTCCACGGCGGGCCGTTCGCCCACTACGGCTGGACCTTGTTCGACGAGGCCCAGGTGTACGTGGGGGCCGGCTACGCGGTGGTGATGGGCAACCCCCGGGGCTCGGCCGGCTACGGCGAATCCCACGGCCGGGCCATCGTCGGCGACTTCGGCAACCTGGACAGCCAGGACGTGCTCGCCCTGCTGGACGCCGCCCTCGATGACCCGGACCTGGACGGCGACCGGGTCGGGGTGATGGGCGGGTCCTACGGCGGCTTCATGACCACCTGGCTGGTCGGCCACACGGACCGGTTCCGGGCCGCGATCAGCGAGCGGGCCTGCAACGCCTTTGACAGCTTCGAGGGCTCGAGCGACATCGGCTGGTTCTTCGTCCCCAAGTACAACGGCACCGACCGCGACCGGGTCCTGGCCCAGAGCCCGCTCACCTACGCCGACCGGATCGGCACCCCGATGCTGCTGATCCACTCCGAGCAGGACTGGCGCTGCCCCATCGAGCAGGCCCAGCGCCTGTTCGTCGCCCTCAAGCAGCGCAAGGTCGAGGTCGAGCTGCTGCTGTTCCCGGGCGAGGGCCACGAGCTGACCCGCTCCGGCCTGCCCAGCCACCGGGTGGCCCGGTTCGAGGCCGTGCTCGACTGGTGGCGCCGCCACCTCAGCCCGGCCGGCTGACCCCTACCGCCTCCAGGGGACGGAACCGCCGGACCTTGCCGGTGGCCTGCCGCTCCAAGCGGTCGACCACGGCGACCGCCACGGCCGGGTCGGGGACGCCCATCCGGGCCAGCTCGGCGGCGATGGCCCGGCCGACGGCGGCCGGGTCGGCCGGGTCGCCGACGACCAGGACCTCGGCCCCGGAGGGGACCTGGCGGACCTGGTACTCGACGATGCCCGGGTCGCGGCGGAGCATCGAGGCGAACACGTGCGGGTGGACGACCTGGCCACCCGGGTAGGCGAAGACGTCGTCCAGGCGGCTCTCCACGTCGGCGATCAGCTGGTGGGCGGAGCCGCAGGGGCAGGACCGCTCCAGGAGCGTCACCTGGTCGGTGAGCTCGAAGCGGATCAGCGGCAAGGTTGGGTTGGCGAGGGCGGTCAGGTAGACCTTGTCCGAGCGGACGCCGGGTCGGACCGGCCGGCCGGCCTGGTCGACCGGCTCGACGACGACCAGGTCGTCGCAGAGATGGATGCCGGGGCCGCGGAAGCAGCCGACCCCGACCGGCCCGGCCTCCGAGGTGCCGTACATGTTGGCCACCGGAGCGCAGAATGCCTCGGCCAGAGCCCGGCGGGCCTCGGGCCGCAAGGGCTCGCTGGTGCTGGTGACCCGTCGGGGCAGGATCCGCAGCCGGCCGGCGCGGGCCTCGGCGGCCAGCAGGACCAGCATGGACGGGTAGCCCATCAGGGCCACCGGCTGGTAGGCGTTGAGCCCGGCCACGATCTGGCCGATCGGCTGGTTCACCGGGAACCTGGCCACCTCGACCGCCGGACTGGCGAAGGTCTGGGGCAGGGCGCTGCTCATGTGGGTGGCGTTCTCCGCCCCGACCATGGCCAGCCGCATGGGCAGGGCGGCCAGCTCGGGGGTGACGGCCCGGTCCCAGAGGCTGGGCCGCAGGAAGCCGGCGTAGGCGGTGGCCCATTCCCGCCAGCCGAACACGAAGATCCCCCGGCGGCCGGTGGAGCCGCCCGAGGCGACGGCGTGGACCTCGTCGAACAGGTAGGCGTCGGCCTCGAGCCCGGCCAGGTGCCGCTCGACCAGGTCGAGGTTGAGCCGGCGGTCGGTGACCACCTGGTCCCAGTTGGCCATCAGGTCGTCCTTGGTCATCGGCGGCAGGCCGGCCAGGTCGGCCTCCTCGAAGCCGTCCGGGTCGACCCCGGCCAGCCGCTCGCGATGCCAGGGTGAGGACGCCCTGGCCACCCGGAGCAGGTCCCGCAGCCGCTCCCGCCGCTCCTGGCGCAGCCGGTCGGCCGGCCAGCGCAGCCGCTGGACGTGCTCGGGCAGAAGGCCCATCAGGTCGGCCAGGTGCCGCTGCCGGAGGTCCTCGTAGTCGGTCATGCCAGCTCCTTCGGTCCGCCCGGCCCGCCCCACGGCTCGGCCCCCGGGTCCGCCATGGTGATAGTCTGAAACGGACGGTCCTGAATGTATGGTACAGTTCAGAGCATGTCAAGGCCCGACCTGACCCCCGTGTCCTACGTCGTCCTCGGCCTGGTGGCCAGAGACGGCCCCTCCACCCCGTACGCGCTGAAGACGGCCGTCGGGCGGGGCGTCGCCCACTTCTGGCAGTTCCCCCACAGCCAGATCTATGCCGAGACCGAGCGCCTGGGCCGCCTGGGGCTGCTGGCCGAGGAACGGGAGCAGACCGGCCGCCGGCGGCGCAGCTACCGGATCACGGCCGAGGGCCGGGCGGCGCTGGCGGCCTGGCTGGCCGAGCCGGCCACAGAGCCGCCCCAGTTGCGCAGCCTCGGCCTGCTCAAGCTGTTCTTCGCCCAGCACGCCGAGCCGGGAGACGTCGCCGAGCTGGCCCGGGTCCAGGCTGAGCTCCACCGCCAGTCGGTCGAGCACACCCGCGAGATCATGGAGCGGCTCAAGGCCCGCGGCGACCTGCCCGGCCAGCTGGCCGTGGCCGAGCTCATCGGCGACGCCCTGCGGGTCATGGGCGAGCACTGGGAGCGGATCGAGCGAGCAGCGGCCGCGCCGCCAGGTCCCGTCGGAGCTGTCCGGGGCTCGTGAAGCGGACGGCGTCGAAGCCGAGCCGGCCGGCCGCCTCCACGTTGGCCGCCGAGTCGTCGACGTAGAAGGTCGACCCCGGGTCGAGGCCGAACCGCTCGACCATGAGCTGGAAGATGGCCGGGTCGGGCTTGATCATCCGCTCCTCGCCGGAGACGAGCACACCGTCGAACCAGTCCAGGAACTGGAAGCGCTCGCGGGCGATCGCGAAGGTCTCGGCCGACCAGTTGGTCAGGGCGTACAGCGGCACGCCGGCCGCCCGCAGCTCGGCCAGCAGCTCGACGGTGCCGCCGATGTCCCCGCCCAGCATCTCGGGCCAGCGCTCGTGATAGGCGGTGATGGCGGCGGCGTGGGCCGGGTACCGCTCGACCAGCTCGGCCACCCCCTCGGCGAACGGCCGGCCCCGGTCCTGCTCGGCGTTCCACTCCGGGGTGCAGACCGTGGCCAGGAACTCCTCCACCGCCGCCTCGTCGGCCAGCAGCTTGCGGTAGAGGTAGCGCGGGTCCCAGTCGATCAGCACCCCGCCGAGGTCGAACACGACCGCCTTGGTCGTCAAACGATCAGCCTCCTCCGTCGTACGCTTAGAGACCACTGTAGGAGGCCGTCGCCAGCCTGGAGGCACCATGCCCATCGACCCCGACCAGCCCCTGACCCGGCGCCGGCTGCTCCAGCTCGGGCTGGCCCTGCCCCTGCCGATGGTGCTGGCCGCCTGCGACGACGGCGGCGCCGACCGGTCCGGCCAGGCCGCCCCGGACACGACCGCCCCGCCGGCCAGCCCCTCCACCGAGGGCGCGACCGGGGGGACGCTCGCCCCCACCCCGGCCTGCGACGACGGCGACGACCCGACCCCGTCCCAGACCGAGGGGCCGTACTTCACCCCGAACTCGCCCCGGCGGGCCTCGCTGCTGGAGGCCGGCGTGGGCGGGCAGCGCCTGGTCGTGGCCGGGGCCGTGCTGACGACCGACTGCCGCCCGGTCCGGCGGGCCCTGCTCGACTTCTGGCAGGCCGACGACGCCGGCGAGTACGACAACCAGGGCTACCGCCTGCGCGGCCACCAGTTCAGCGACGCCGACGGCCGCTGGCGGCTGGAGACGGTCCTGCCCGGCATCTACACCGGCCGGACCCGCCACATCCACGTCAAGGTCCAGGCCCCCGACGGCCCCGTCCTGACCACCCAGCTCTACTTCCCCGGCGAGCCCGACAACGACCGCGACGGCATCTTCTCCCCCGAGCTGGTCCTCGGCGACGTCCGCGACGTCGGCGACACCCGCCAGGGCAGCTTCACCTTCGTGCTCGAGGGCTAGCGGCCGACCGCGTAGGCCTGGCGGCCGCGGGGGTTGGCCGCCGCGACCAGGAAGCCGGTGGCCGGGTCGCGGCCGGCGGCGCAGGTGCGGCCCAGCGACCAGGGCTCGGCGACCTCGACCAGGTGGCCCCGCCGGCGGAGGCCCTCCACGGTGGCCGGGTCGTGGGTGGCCTCGACGACCAGCTTGCCCGGCTCCGCCCGGCGGGGCCAGAACGAGCTCGGGAAGTGGTCGCTCTGGAAGCTGGGGGCGTCGATCGCCTGCTGGAGGTCGAGGCCGAAGCGGGCGTGGGCCAGGAAGAACTGGAGGGTCCACTGGTCCTGGGCGTCACCACCCGGGGTCCCGAAGGCCAGGCAGGGCTGGCCGTCGCGCAGGGCCAGCGAGGGGCTGAGGGTGGTCCGGGGCCGGACGCCCGGACGCAGCGAGCTGGCCAGCCCCTCCTCCAGCCAGAGCATCTGGGCCCGGGTGCCCAGGCAGAAGCCGAGGCCAGGGATGATCGGGGAGCTCTGCAGCCAGCCCCCGCTGGGGGTGGCCGCGACCAGGTTGCCGTGACGGTCGGCCACGTCCACGTGGCAGGTGTCGCCGAAGGTCGGCTCTCCGGAGCCGGCCAGCTCCTCCTCGGTGGCCGGCCCGGTCCTGGCCGACGGCAGGCGCGGGCTGCGCCCTTCGGGCGACCCGGGGCGCAGCTCCAGGGACGCCTCGGGCCCGCCCAGGGCCCGGCGCCGGTCGGCGTAGGCGGGGTCGAGCAGGCCGTCCAGGGGCACGTCGACAGCGGCCGGGTCGCCGTACCAGGCCTCCCGGTCGGCGAAGGCGAGCTTGGCGCACTCGGCCACCGTGTGGACGTGGTCGGCGCTGCCCAGACCCATCGCCTCCAGGTCGAACCCCTCCAGCAGCCGCAGCTGCTGGAGCAGGACCGGGCCCTGGCCCCAGGGGCCGGTCTTGCAGACCGTCCAGCCGTGGTGCTCGACCGACACCGGCCGCTCCACCGTGGCCCGCCAGCCGGCCAGATCGTCGCCGTCCAGCAGCCCCCGGTGGCGGCGGCCGCTCACGTCCATGACCTCGGCCGTGGCCAGGTAGGCGGCGATCGCCTCGGCCACGAAGCCCCCGTAGAAGACGGCCCGGGCGGCCTCGATCTGGCCGTCCCGGTCCGGCGAGGCCGCCTCGGCCTCCTTCAGCAGGCGCCGCCAGGTCGCGGCCAGGGCCGGGTTGCGCAGCCGCCCGCCGGGGGCGGGCACGCCGTCGGCCAGCCACACCTCGGCCGAGGTCGGCCACTCGCTGCGGAACAGCTCCTCCATGGCCGCGATGGCCCCGCCGATCCTCGGGACGGCCGGGAACCCGGCCTCGGCATAGCCGATGGCCGGCTCGAGCACCTCACGCAGCCGCAGCGTGCCGTGGTCGCGCAGCAGCACCAGCCAGGCCCCGAAGGCGCCGGGCACACAGGCGGCCAGCAGCCCGGTGCCCGGGATCAGCCGCAGGTCGAGCTCGGCGAACCGCTCGATGGTGGCCGCGGCCGGGACCGGCCCCTGCCCGTTCACGACCAGCACCTGTCCCTGCCCGGCCGGGGCGGCCAGGATCGGCACCTCACCCCCGGGCCCCTTCAGGTGCGGCTCGACCACCTGGAGGACGAACCCGGCCGCCACCGCGGCGTCGAAGGCGTTGCCGCCCCGCTCCAGCACCGCCATCCCCGCCGCCGAGGCCAGCCAGTGGGTCGAGGAGACCATGCCGAAGGACCCACGCAACTCGGGTCGGGTCGCGAACACACCCTAAGCATAACCACGCGGAACAGCCATGACGCGTAATCGGTTGCGGGGAGTGGTGGGGGCGCCGATCATCAGAGCAGCCCATCCCGTTCCCAAGGACCGTTCCACCATGCTCCGTGTTGTCGACCTGACCGTTGAGGTCGGGCACCGCCTGCTCGTCGACGAGGCGAGCTTCACGGTCGCGCCCGGGGACGTGGTCGGGCTGGTCGGGCCGAACGGGGCCGGCAAGACGAGCCTGCTGCGGGCCGTGAGCGAGCGGGCAAGCTCGCGGCGGGACCCGGCGGTGACGCTGGTCGGGGAGCTGGCCTGGCTGCCGCAGGAGTCGCCGCCGACCACGGACTCGACCGGGCTGGCCCGGCTGCTGTCGGTCCGGGGGCTGGACCGGGCCCGGCACGAGCTGGAGGAGGCCAGGCGGCGGATCGAGCAGAGCGCCGACGCCCGGGCCCGCGACCGGGCCATCAAGCGGTTCTCCGGGCTCCAGGAGCGGTTCGAGGCCGAGGGCGGCTACCGCGCCGAGGCCGAGGCCCGCCGGGTCGCGGCCGGCCTCGGCATCCCGGCCAGCGGGCTCGACCGGCCCCTGTCCGGGCTGTCCGGGGGCGAGCGGCGCCGGGTCGAGCTGGCCCGGGTGCTGCTCAGCCAGGCGACCACCCTGCTGCTGGACGAGCCGACCAACCATCTCGACGCCGACGCCAAGCGCTGGCTGGCCGGGTTCCTGGCCGACTTCTCCGGCGGCGTCCTGCTCGTCTCCCACGACCTGCCCCTGCTCGACCGGGACGTCACCGGGGTGCTGGTGCTGGACCCGCTCACCGCCTCGATCGAGACCTACAAGGGCACCTGGACCCAGTACCTGGAGGCCAGCGAGGTCCGGGCCCGGTCCGAGGCCAAGCAGCGCAAGGTCCTGGAGCGCGACATCAAGCGACTGTCGGCCTTCGTGGAGAAGTACCGCCACTCCAACGAGACCATGGCCCGCCGGGCCATGGTCACCGAGCGCCGGGTCGAGAAGATGAAGCAGCGCCTCACTCCCGAGCGCAGGTCGGGGCGGAAGGTGGCCGTCCGCTTCCCCGACCCGCCGCCGTCGGGCCGCTTCCCGCTGGACGCGGTCAACCTGTCCCGCTCCTACGGTGGCCCTCCGGTGTTCAAGCACGTCAGCTTCGACCTCCAGCGGGGTGAGCGGCTGCTCGTGCTGGGGCTGAACGGAGCCGGGAAGACATCGCTGCTGCGGATCCTGGCCGGGATCGACACCGCCGACGAGGGCGAGGTCCGCCTCGGCCACGGGGCCGCCCTCGGCTACTACGCCCAGGAGCACGAGGGCCTGGACCCGGCGGCCACGGCCATGGAGTCGCTCCGCGAGGTCGCCAAGGCCCCCGACGACCTGCTCCGGGGGGTGCTCGGCCACTTCCTCCTCGGCGGCGACCAGGCCCACCAGCCGACCCGGACCCTGTCCGGGGGCGAGAAGACCAAGCTCGCCCTGGCCCGCCTGGTCCTCGGCCGCCACAACGTCCTGCTCCTGGACGAGCCGACCAACAACCTGGACGTCCAGGCGGTCGAGGCCGTCCGTTCGGCCCTGGAGGGCTACAAGGGCTCGGTGGTCCTGGTCAGCCACGACACCCCCTTCGTGCAGAGCTTCCAGCCCGACCGGGTCCTGCTCATGCCCGACGGCGCCCTCGACGTGTGGTCCGAGGACTACCTGGACCTGGTCGCCCTGGACTGACCCCTGCCGTCCCCTGAAGGCCGGCGGCCCATTGACGAGAAGCTAGATGTCAGACATCATGCCTCTCATGCCACCGCTCTCCCGGGTTCGTCAGCCGCTGTTCGTGGAGGTCCGCCAGCAGCTGGTGGCCGACATGGAGGCCAGCTACCAGCCGGGCGACCGGCTGGCGGCCGAGCCCGAGCTGGCCACGGCCTACGGGGTCAGCCGGCCGACCATGCGCGAGGTCCTGCGGACGCTGGAGAGCGAGGGCCTGGTCCAGCGGGTCCATGGGGTCGGGACCTTCGTGACCCGGACCGAGACCGCCGTGACCAGCCGCTTCGACCTCGACCTGGGCGTCACCGAGGCGGTCGTGGCCGCCAACAGGAAGCTCGACATCCAGATCCTGCGCATCGCCGACGACCACGCCGCCGCCGACGTGGCCGAGCGCCTGGAGGTCCCCGCCGGCGCCCCCGTGCTGGCCGTCGAGCGGATCATCCGGGCCGACGACGTCCCGGCGGCCCACGCCCTCGACGTCATCCCCGGTTCGGTCCTGGACGCCGCCGGCGCGGCCCGCTACGAGGGCGGGTCGGTCTACCGGTTCCTCGAGGAGCGCTGCGGCCTCGAGCTGGCCGGGGGCATGGCCGATGTGACCGCGGCCAACGCCGGCCGGTCCCTGGCCCGCCAGCTCGGCGTCTCCCCGGGCGCGGCCCTGCTGCGCATGGAGCAGGTCGAGCGGACCGCCGACGAGCGGGCCGTCCTCTTCTCCCGTGAGCACTACGTCCCCACCGTGTTCAACCTCAGCGTCCGGCGGGTCCGGCGCCGGGGGCCGTCCTAGGCAAAGGAGGAGGCCGGCCGATGTCTTCCCAGGTCGACGGTCACGACGAAGAGCGGGAGCTCCGCTCCTTCGGCTACGAGCAGCAGCTGAGCCGCTCCATGGGCGTGTTCAGCTCGCTGTCCATCTCGATCTCGTGCATGTGCATCACGGCCGGGATCTTCACCGTCTACGCCTACGCCCTGTCCACGGCCGGGCCGGCGTTCGTCTGGACCTGGCCGGTGGTGGCCGCCGGGCAGATCCTGGTCGCCCTCGTCCTGGCCGAGCTGGCCGGCCGGCTGCCGCTCAGCGGCTACGCCTTCCAGTGGACCAGCCGATTGGCCAGCTCCCACTACGGCTGGTTCGTGGGCTGGGCCGGGCTGATGGCCTTCGTGCCCGGGTTCACCGGGCTCAACCTCGGGCTGGCCCCGATCCTGTCCGAGCGCCTCGGGCTGTCCCTGGGCAAGACCAGCATCCTGGTCGTGGTGGTGGTCCTCATCCTCAGCCAGTTCCTGATCAACCTGGCCGGGGTCAAGATCGCGGCCCGGATCAACAACGTGGCCGCCTTCACCGCCGAGCTGGCCGCCTCCATCGTCCTCACCCTGCTCCTGCTGGTGGTCGGCCTGGTCGTCAACCGCGAGAACTCGCTCGGGTTCCTGACCAGCTCCGAGGGCGTGCCCACGGGCGGGTTCCTGAGCGCCTTCCTGCTGTCCGGCCTGCTCGGCATCTGGGTCCTGACCGGGTTCGAGGGGGCCGCCGACCTGGCCGAGGAGACCAAGATGGCCCGCCGCCGGGTGCCCCGGTCGGTGGTCGTCTCGCTGCTCATCTCCATCGTGGTCGGGTTCCTGATGATCGTCGGGCTGACCATCAACATCAGCGACCTCGACGCCACCCTGGCCGCCCCCGTCCCCATCACCCACCTGCTGGAGGACGCCCTTGGCAGCGGCGGCGCCCTGGTCTTCGAGTGGGTGGCCATGGTCGCCCTGTTCGCCGGCGGCCTGGCCAACATGGCCGCGGCCAGCCGGCTGATGTTCTCGCTGTCCCGCGACCGGATGCTGCCCGGGTCGCGCCGCCTGGCCAAGGTCTCCCCCGCCACCCAGTCCCCGGTCGGGTCGCTGCTGACCGTGACCGCGATCAGCGTGCTCCTGGTCACCGTCGGGACCTACATCGCCACCGAGGCCATGACCTTGATCGTCGGCATGGCGTCGGTCGGCTACTACAGCGTCTACGCCCTGACCATCGCCGCCGTCATCTGGGCCGCCCGCAACGGCCGCCTGACCGGCCAGAGCACCTTCGACCTGGGCCGGGCGGCCGTGCCCGTCCGCTGGGCGGCCATGGTCTGGTCGATCTTCGTGGTCGGCGTGCTCACCGTCCCCGACGTCAACCACAAGACGGCCCTGATGGCCGGCGGGTTCTTCCTGCTCGCGGCCGTCTGGTACGTGGCCCGGCTGCGGGGCGCGATCGACCGTGGCGAGGCCGGGGTCCCGGCCCCACGGGTCGCCGTGGCCGAGCCGGTGGCCCCGGCCGACCCGGCCGCCCCCGTCCCCGAGCAGGCATGAGCGAGCTGAGCCGATGATCGACGACCTCGAGCGCTTCCTGGCCCACCCCGGCGTGGTCGACGCCAAGCCGTACGACGCCACCCACCACGACGCGGCCTGGCGCCTTGTTGGCTACGACCGGCTGATGTCCAACGAGTGCCCGCTGCCGCCGTCGCCGCGGGTGCTGGACGCGGCCAGAGAGGCGCTCGAGGTCGTCAACCTCTACCCCAACTCGGGCGAGGACGTCCGCCGGGCCACGGCCGCCTTCTGCGGGGCCCCGCCCGCCTCGGTGGTGCTGGGCAACGGCTCGACCGAGGTCCTGGACGTGGTCACCCGGCTGCTGGTGGGCCACGGCGACGAGACGGTCGTGGCCGTGCCCACCTACGCCTTCTTCGAGACCCAGACCCGGCTCTGTGGCGGCACCCCGGTGCTGGTGCCGCTGCGCGACGACTGGAGCCTGGACACCGACGGGCTGCTGGCCGCGGTCACCGCCAGGACCAAGATCGTCTTCCTGTGCAGCCCCAACAATCCCACCGGCAACGGCTGGAGCACCGGCGAGCTGGAGGCGGTGCTGGCCGCCGGCGTGCCCACCGTGGTCGACCAGGCCTACCTGGAGTGCGGGCACGCCGAGTCGTTCGCCCCCCTGGTCGAACGGCACCCCAACCTGGTCGTCACCCGGACCTTCTCCAAGGCGTTCGGCCTGGCCGCGCTGCGCATCGGCTACGGGGTCATGCACCCCGACCTGGCCGACGCCGCCCTGCGGCTGCGGATCCCGTTCAGCCTCGGGCTGCCGGCCCTCCGGGCGGCCGCGGCCGCCCTGGCCGACCCGGCCGAGATCTCCGAGCGGCGCGAGTTCATCTCCGGCGAGCGCGATAGGGTGTTCAACGCCCTGACCAAGCTCGAGGGCGTGGAGCCGTACCCGTCGGAGGGCAACTTCATCCTGATGAACGTGGCCGCCTCCGGGCGCACCAACGACGAGATCATCCGGCTCGCCCACCGCGAGCGGATCCTGCTCCGGGCCATGGGCTCGCACCGGCTCAAGGGCACCCACGTGCGGGTCACCATCGGCCTCGTCGAGCAGAACGACCGTTTCCTCGACCTGTTCGGCCGCCTGTTCGCATGAGCGACCGGTACGTCGTCGCCTTCGACGTCGGCACCAGCGGCGTCAAGGCGGTCCTGGCCGACCTGGGCTGCCGGGTGGTGGCCTCCCGGTACGAGCCGTACGGGCTCCGGGCCGCCGACGGGGGGCGGGTCGAGCAGGACATCGACGAGATCTACGGCCGGCTGGCCGCCGCCTGCCGTTCCCTGCTGGAGCGGCCAGGGGTCGACCCGGGGCAGGTCGAGGCGGTGAGCGTCACCGCCCAGATGTTCAACGTCGTCCCCGTCGGGGCGGCCGGCGAGCCGCTGGCCCCCATGTTGAGCTGGCTCGACACCAGGGCCGCGCCCCAGGCGGCGGCCCTGGCCGCGGCCATGGGCCCGGGCGAGCAGTTCCGCCGCCTCGGGGCCACCATCACCGCCAAGGACATCCTGCCCCGCATCCTGTGGCTGCGCGAGCACACCCCCGAGGTCTGGGGCCGAACCGCCAAGCTGCTGGACTGCAAGGAGGCGGTGGTCGCCCTGCTGACAGGGGCGCTGGTCACCGACCACGCCGGGGCCTCCGCCTACCGCCTGGCCGACCTGGAGGCCGGCGGCTGGGACGCCGGGGCCTGCCAGGCCGCCGGGGTCCCGGCCGACCTGCTGCCCGAGGTGGCCGCGGCCACCGACCTGGCCGGGCTGGTCACCGGCGAGGCCGCGGCCGCGACCGGGCTGCTGGCCGGCACGCCGGTGGTCGTGGGGGCTGGCGACGTGCCCGCCAGCC
>DATABK010000218.1:0-7068 GCA_036259695.1 Actinomycetes bacterium
GACGGGCTCGCCGACGGTCACGTCGTAGCGGAACACGAACCGGGCCAGCCGCTCGGCCAGGGCCGGAGCGGTGGCCGCCTCGGTGTCGACCAGGGCGCCGCCGTCGACCACGGCCAGCCGGAAGGCGAACTCGATCTTGCCCTTGGGCGACAGCAGCAGCGCCTCGGTGGCGTCGCCGGGCGCCAGCTCCAGGGTGTGCTGGGTGCAGACGGCGTGGAGGTAGCGCAGCACGTCGCCGCCCTCCAGCCTCAGCGAGGCCAGCTCGGGCCGGTCGACGACGCAGGTCAGCGCGGACATGACCCCATGGTAGCCATACTCGTTTGCGGTCCTCGTCCGGCTGTGGCTAACTGGCAGTACACGAGGAAGGAGGTGGTCCAGCTGTCAGAACCGGTACGGACCCGTGAGGTGACTGCCCGGTAGGGCGACTCAGCCTCGATCGTGGGGAATGGATCACCCCCGGAATCCAAACAGATCACCGAACCCAGGGAGCCTCGGCCTGGTCCGACCGAGGGGCGTGGCAACGCGAGCGCCAACTCCCTGGGTCTTTTCTTGCCCGGGAACAGCCCCCGGAACGGCCTGAGAGCGCCGCCGCTCAGTCCTTGAGCAGCCGGTAGACCACGTAGACGGCGAACACGCCAGCGGCGGCCAGCATCGCGATCAGCAGGGCCGTGTACCAGAACTCCAGGGTCATACGCCCAGCGTATCAGGCGTCGACCCGGACGGCGGCGGCGCGGCCGCTCAGCACCACCGTCCCCGGGCGGGTGTCGACCCGCTCCAGGCGGACCCCGGCCGGCAGGTCGGGCAGGGGCACCTGGAAGGTGAACCGGGAGGTGAGCAGGTCGGTGGCCGACGGGTCGACGCGGCCCTGCTCGCCGAGGCGGATCTCCTCGGGGGTGAAGGTGACCCCGCCCGCGCGGGCCCCGAGCTCGCCGGTGACGAGCGCGTCCAGCGACTGCCCGAGGAACTGGACCTGGGACCGGACCTCGACCCTGTCCTCCTTGATGGCCAGGGCCCCGCCCTGGAGCCGGTCGGCCAGCAGCCGGTTGACCTCGGCCTCGGTCAGCTCGATGGTGCCGTCGGCCCGGTCGACGGTGATCCGGCCCGGCTCGCCGAGCATGACCTCCCTGGGCACCTGGACCCCGTGGAGGGTCAGCTTGAGCTGGGCGGCGTTGATCCCCCGGGCGGTGGCGTCGGTGGCGGCCACGTCGATGGTCGAGAACCGCCCGGTGGCCAGGCGGGGCAGGAACGGGACGTCGCGGACCTGCACCACCGGCCGCCGGCCCAGGTCGTACTCGCGCTGGAGGGCCTCGGTGACCCGGTCCTCGAAGATCCGGGCGGCGGCGAAGTCGGCCCCGGCGCCGAGCAGGACCAGGACGACGACGGCGATCAGCAGCTTGCGCATGAGGCCGCCCAGGGTGCCACGAGCCGCGGGCGTCGGGCCAGCACCGGCGTCGCTCAGCCGCCGGAGAACGGCGGCAGCAGGGCCAGCTCGGCCCCGTCGGGGACGGTGGCCGCCGGGTCGCGCCAGCGCTCGCCGTCGACCAGCACGCTCGAGTAGCCGAGCACGGCCACGAAGCGCTCGCCGAAGCGCTCGCCAAGGTCGTCCAGGATGGCCTGGAGCGGGGCCGCCGGAACCTCGACCTCGGAGACCCCGGCCGCCTCCCGCAGGGCGGCGAACAGTCGGATCCTGACCATACCGCTATGGTATGGGTGCGCGGCCGTTCGCAGGGGTGGCCGCCGAACCAGCCCCGAAGGAGACCAGGTGGCCGAGCTCGCCTGCCTGACCGGCCGGGCCGGGGGGGCGAAGGAGGTCCTCCCCGCCCTGGAGTACCTGGCTCACCCGGTGGCCACGCTCCCCCTCGACGAGGCCAGCCTGCCGGCCGCGACGGCCAAGGAGCTGGTGGTGGTCGACGCCACCCGCGACCTGTCCCGCGCCCAGACCCTCTGCCGCCACCTGCGGGGCGGCGGCGACCACCTGGCCATCCTGGTCGTGATGCCCGAGGCCGGCCTGGCCGGGCTCCAGCGCGACTGGGGGGCCTCTGACTTCGTGCTCCCCTCGGCCGGGCCGGCCGAGGTCGAGGCCCGGGTCCGGCTGCTCACCCAGCGTCCGGTGGTGGCCGACCCGGACGCCGCCATCCGGGTCGACGAGCTGGTCGTCGACCCCGTCTCATACCAGGTCCGGCTCCGGGGCCGGCCGCTCGACCTGACCTACAAGGAGTTTGAGCTGCTGCGGTTCCTGGCCGCCCGCCCGGGCCGGGTCTCGACCCGGGCCCAGCTCCTCCAGGAGGTCTGGGGCTACGACTTCTTCGGCGGCACCCGCACCGTGGACGTCCACGTCCGCCGCCTCCGGGCCAAGCTCGGCCCCGAGTACGAGTCGATGATCGCCACTGTCCGTGGTGTGGGCTACAAGCTGCTGCCGGCGGACCAGGCGCGGGCGGAGCGCGAGGCCGGCGAGTAGCAACCCGGCGGGCGACTTCCTCAAGGCGGCCCCCTGACCGGTCGACTACCTCCTTGTCCGGTCCCAGGTCCGCTTCCCCAGGAGGGCGCCCATGCTGGTCCGCCGCCTGCTCCTACCGTCGCTACTGGTCGTCGCGTTGCTCGGGCTGGCCGTGCCGGCCAGCGCCGGCCCCCGCACCGACGCCGCGTTCGTCCGCGCCACCAACGCCGACCGGCGTGAGGAAGGCCGTAAGGCCATGGCCACCTCCCGCACCCTGGCCAAGCTGGCCCGGTCACACTCGGTGGCCATGGCCCGCAAGTCGGCCCGGCGCTACGGCGGCCGCTGCGACGCCCGTGCCCTGTGGCACAACGACATCTCCAAGTCCACCGACCACTGGGTCTGGCTGGGCCAGAACGTCGGCTGCGGCTCGATGGGCTCGGACGGCGTCGCCGCCTCGGTCCGCCGGATCCAGGACGCGTTCATGCGCTCGCCCGGCCACCGGCGCAACATCCTGTACCGCAAGGCCAACCTGTTCGGGGTCGGGACCTACATCAAGAACGACATCATCTGGGTGACGGTCAACTTCGAGCAGACCACGCCCGGCTGGGGGTAGCGGGCAGTATCCTTTGACAGGGCGCCGGTGGCGATGGCACCATCGGCGCGCTCTGTCGTGGGCCGCTAGCTCAGTTGGTAGAGCACCCGGCTTTTAACCGGGGTGTCGTCGGTTCGAGGCCGACGCGGCCCACCCCGCAGCTGAGCCGGGCCCCCATCGTCTAGTGGCCTAGGACACCACCCTTTCAAGGTGGCGACGCGGATTCGAACTCCGCTGGGGGCACAGGAAGACCACCTCGCGTGGTCCCGTGGAGCAGCTTGGCTGTGCTCGCCGCCCTGTCAAGGCGGAGGTCGCGGGTTCAAATCCCGTCGGGACCGCTCGGACCAGGGCCACCAGCCCCGGTCCCCCGGGCAGGTAGCTCAGTCGGTAGAGCGTGCGGCTGAAAACCGCAAGGTCGGCGGTTCGATCCCGTCCCTGCCCACCACATCGGCCCAGGTCAGGCCGCCCGTGGCCTCGGCGCCTCTCGGAGCGTTGGCTCCAGTTCTGCCATTGTTCTGCCAAGTCCGACCGCCGCCGCAACGAGAGGCCGGCGTTCGCCACCCGGCACTTCGGCACGGCCGCGCCCTTCGTGGTTCGGATCATTGGTTGGTGCGTGGTCGCCGATCGAGGCTGGCCTTGCTCACCCAGCCTGCTGCACGGTCAAGGCCCCGCACCGGAGGACACCTTTTCGATGCCCTCCTCCCCGACCGCAGGCGCATCGACGCGCTCCGTTATGTCCACTATGACCGTAGGCCGACCGCCGCGAGGTGACGCCGGCCGGCCAGGAAGGCGAGCCCATACAGCATCGCCACCAGGACCAGCAGCGAACGGTAGCCGGAGACCAGCGACAGGTACTCCAGCATCCCACCGACCATCGCCCCGAGCAGGTTGGCACCGAACGCCACGGTCGA
The DNA here is from genome assembly GCA_036259695.1 of Actinomycetes bacterium. Lineage (GTDB taxonomy): Bacteria > Actinomycetota > CALGFH01 > CALGFH01 > CALGFH01 > CALGFH01. The sequence continues at coordinate 3,941 of DATABK010000218.1, forward strand.
GGACCCGACGTCCTTGAACCGCTGGGCGAACACCAGGTTGGCCAGGAAGATCGGGGTGAAGGCGACCACCGTGGCGGCCAGGAACCGCACCGGCGGCGACAGCTCCAGCAGCGCCGTCTGCGGCACCGCCCACGTGACTACCAGCGCTGCCAGCAGGGCCAGGTACAGATGCCGCGGCCGCGGGAGCCGGACCCGGCGGGCGACCTCCACCGCCCCCAGCACGCTCAGCAGGATCCCCGCGAACACCGCCGCGTTCACGAACCAGGTTGTGCCGAACAGCAGTGCGAACTGCACCACGTTCTTGGTCTCCAGCAGCAGGAAGGCGGCGCCCATGCACCACAGATCCAGGTAGGGGACCATCCCCCTCAGCGGCCCGGCCACCCGCCGGACCATGACCACGGAGGTAACCAGGATCAGGGCCAGGGTCCACAGGTACAGCTGGGGGATGCTCCGCCCGGTCATGTACGGGAACGGGTGGTCGTCGGTGGCCGGTTCGGGGACCACCGACGGCGGCTGCCAGGTGGCGGCGCAGTTGCTAACGCCGCCGTCGGCGCCGATGGTGAGCACGGCCTGGCGGCGCCCGCCCAGTGGGTCGCCCAGCTCCATGCACGGCCGGTTCCCGAAGACCGAGGCGACCGTGCCTGCGTAGCGCTGCAGCAGCCACGGCTCGTAGTAGTTGTACATGGCGAACACGCCGTCGGGCTGGAGGTGGGCGCGGACCTGCTCGATGGCCTCCACGGTGAACAGGTAGTTCTCCAGCCGCAAGGGGGCCGACTGGCCGGAGACAACCGTGAGCGAGTCGGTCAGGGCCAGCACAATGAGGTCGTAGCGCCGGCTGGTCTGCTCCAGGAACGCCCGGCCGTCGTTGATGTGGGCGGTGACCCGAGGGTCGTGGTAGGGGCGGTCGGCGTGCCGGTCGCGGCCCAGCCGTTGCAAGGCAGGGTCGATCTCGACCGCGTCCACGTGCCCGGCCCCCTCCGAGAGGGCCACCGCCACGTCGTTGCCGGTGCCGGCCCCGATCACCAGCACCTCGTCGAGGGCTCCAGGCTGGGTGTGCCGGTAGGGGAAGAAGTAGAAGGGCGCCGCCGTGCGCAGCCCCTCGACCGGGCGGGCCACCTGGTGGGGGACGTTGTTGGCCGACACCGACAGGGCACGCTCCCGTGGCCGCTCGGTGGCCCGCACCTTGTAGTAGGGCGACCAGTGGTAGATCGGCAGCAGCGACTGGACACCCAGCAGCAACACGACGATCCCCAGCGCCCCCCACTGCCAGCGCCGGGCCCGGCCGCCGAGCAGTAGCACGAACCCGAGGGCGGCCAGCAGCCCCCAGGCAAGGGGCGGGAGCTGCAGAAATGACAGCACCGAGAAGGCCACGATGCCGCCCACGCTGCCGAGCACGTCCAGGCGGTAGGCCTCCAGCGGCTTGAACCGGCCGAAGGTGCGCGCCACCTCCTCGGCGATGGCGGTCATGGTCGCGACCGTCAGCCCGAAGACGACGGGCAGCCCGATCCACATGGGAAGGGCCCGCAGGCCGAAGAGCCCCTCCAGCTGGCGGTCGCCGGAGAAGGCCGTGACCGACACGGGGAAGGCCAGGATGAACACCACTAGGCCGGCCAGCGCGACCGGCGCCCAGGGGAAGAGGTCGCGGCTGGCCGTGCCGCGCAGGAAGCCGAGCCCGATCCCGAGGAAGCTGGCCAGCAGGACGAAGTTCGTGAGGTAGATCAGGTGGACGTTGTTTGCGGCGGTCCACCGGATCAGAGCCAGCTCCACGAACAGCATCAGGAAGCTCGCCAGGAGCAGCCGCCGCCGGTCGGAAAGCTCCACGCGTATCCGCATGGCGCGATCAGCCACCTCGGTCACAGCACCCTCCCTCCTCCCGAGCACAGGCGGCCAAGCCTACAGAGCAGGGCAGCGCGAAGGACAAGGGAGCGGCCACCTCGGACCGAGCCTGTCCAGGTGGCCAGGCGCCTGGTGAGGATGGAGTGGGCCGGGAGACCGCGACCGCCTTCGCGAATCGGTGGATCCAAGCTAAGACAACCAAACTGGTTAAGACACCCTGGGCCATCTGCATGCCGGCGCCAGGTGATTCGTGCGATCAACTACCCGACGTGATGGCCCTGACTTGCATGCTGGGCGGCATGGAACTCGCCGAGGTCATCCGACGCCGCCGAGCCGAGCTAGGGATGTCCCAAGCCGACCTCGCCAAGGCGGCTGGCGTCGACACCCGCCAGATCCGCCGCTACGAAGCCGGCCAGCAGCAGCCCGTCCTCTCCGTGCCGTCGCCATCGCCAAAGCCCTTGGCATCTCGGTCAGCGAACTCGCGGGCACGCTGAGCCATCGCGTCAACCTCTCTGGCGACTGGTGGACCTGCTGGCAGACCTCCAGAGGCGGCGTCGAAGACATCAGGACCCAGCCAGTCCACCTCGACCAGCACGGCGAACTCATCCAGATCGAAGCCACCGCCCGCGGGCGGCCGGTCGAGGAAGGCGGCTACCTGTGGCGCGGCGAGCTGCGCCTGTGGGACAACGAAATCCTGATGGGCTGGTACGCCGCCGGCGACGGCTCAGTCCGCTCCAAGGGCACCATGTACTTCGTCATGCACCCCCACGGCATCCACGCCACCGGCCGATGGGTCGGACTCAGCTACGACGGCAACAGCATGACCGGCTGGAGCAGCATGGCCAGGACCGAGGACGAGGCCAGGAACCTGGTCGACGAGTTGAAGGAGCAGGATGCCAGCGGCAGCAGATGAGGTCTGCGAGGTCATCATCACCGCGCCCGATCCGACTGGCTGGTCGAATTCACCCGCCGGCTCGTGACCGACCGACTGTGCGCCTCGGGGCACAACTTCCAGCCCATCCGCACCATCTAGCGCTGGCGAGGCCAGATCCACGACAAGACTGAGGGCCGAGTTGCCTTGCGGACTCGGCGTCTAGAACTGTGGATGGTCGTTGACACTGCGGGTCTCCAACCAGGAAGGAGACCCAGTGACCGAGCAGGAGCTCACCCGGCGAGCCAAGCGGCGCCTGGCGATCATCCGTCACGCCGAGGAGGTCACCGGCAACGTCGCCTTGACCTGCCGCTACTACGGCATCAGCCGCCAGTGCTATTACGTTTGGTATCGCCGCTAC
>DATABK010000219.1:0-1957 GCA_036259695.1 Actinomycetes bacterium
GGCCATGCTGCGGGCCTGGCGGCCGGCGGCGGCGGTCATCATCGTGGCCGCGGCCGTGATCACCCCCAGCCAGGACCCGATCAGCCTGTTCGCCATGGCCGTGCCGATGTGGCTGTTCTATTTCGCCGCCGCCGCCATCGCCCGCTTCCTGATCGAGCCTCGCCGCGCCCGGCGGCAGGCCCTGGCCGGCACCGGGGAGCCGTGACCCTGCAGACCTTCCTTCCCTTTCCCGACTTCGCGGCCAGCGCGAAGGCCCTCGACCCACGCCGCCTCGGCAAGCAGCGGGTCGAGGCGTTACAGGTCCTGCGGGCCCTGACCACCCCCGGGTACGGCTGGCGGCACCACCCGGCGGTGCTGATGTGGAAGGGCCACGAGGAGGCCCTGGGCAGCTACGGGGTCACGGTGTGCCGGGCCTGGTTCGTGCTCGGGTTCGCCGACACCTGCGAGCTGAAGCTGCGCGAGGAGCTGGCCCAGGTCGGGGTGGCCGCGCCCCGGCCCCAGGAGGAGCTGGCCGACGCCGGCGCCCTGCCGCCCTGGCTGGGCGACCCGGCCCTGCACCGCAGCCACCAGTCGAGCCTGCTCCGCAAGGACCCGGGCTTCTACCGGCCGCTGTTCCCCGACACCCCCGACGACCTGCCGTATGTGTGGCCGGTCCGCTCGGCCTCGCCCAAGCCCTAGCCGTCGCGCAGGCCCAGGCGGCGCAGGCCGCCGCCGTCGGTGACGACCAGGACCTCCAGCCGGTTGGCCCCGGCGACGAACCGGTCGCCGGGGAGCATCCCGGCGAAGCGCAGGGTGTGGTCGCGGCCCTCGGGGGCGACCTCGGCCACGGTCGCGACCCGGCCATTGAGGGCGATGGCGAGCAGGGTCCCGGCCGGCGTCCCGGGCGGGGGCCGGCCGGTGACCAGGGCCGGGACCTCGCCCGTGGACGGGCGCACCTGCTGGAAGGCGCCGAGGCCCTCGACGGTGGCCGGCGGGCCGCCGTCGTCGTCGACGTCGAGGCTGGCCAGGGAGCGGCCGACCAGGTCGGGCCGGGGGCCGAGGCGGTCAAGGCCCCGGCCCGGCTCGGCGCCCAGGCGGGCCCGGGCCCGGGGGCGGTGGGGCAGGCTCCCCCGCAGGGCGATGGCCTGGTTGGGCGGCCCGTCGACGGTCACCACCTGGGGTGGCTCGTCGGACCGGAGCCGGGTCAGGAACCGCTTGGTGGTGGCCGTCCGCGGCGGGTCGAGGGCCGAACGCCCGTCGACCGGCCACGGCACATGGACCTGGGCGTGGCCGGCCAGGGTGGGCAGCAGGTCGACGTGCTCCCAATTGCGGTCGTCGACCCGGGGCCGGCGCTGGCCCGGCTCCTTGACGAACAGCGGCACCCACATGATCCCGGGGGCGTTGCCGCGGCCGATCACCCGCGGGTGGGTGCCCGGCTGGAAGCTGATGCCGTGGTCGGCGGTGACCACCACCAGCGCCCGGTCCCACAGGCCGCTGGCCCGCAGCCGGCCGAGGGCCTTGCCGAGCAGCCGGTCGGTCCAGGCCAGCTGGAGCCGGTGACGCTGGCTGGCGAGGCGGGTCCAGGCCGGCTCGTCCCCCCAGGAGGCGCCCTTGGTGGCCAGGCCGAAGGTGCGGGGTGGCTCCGGGTAGCGCAGGCCGGACGGCAGCGACCGCCACGGCCGGTGGGGCAGCAGCAGGTGCAGGTAGTGCAGGCTCGGGGCGGCCGCGGAGGGGTCCGCCGGACCGCCGGGTGGCTCCCCGGCGGATCGGGGGTGAGCCCGTCCAGGAACTCGCCGAAGCCGGCCGGCCGGGTGGCCGCCGGCCCGCTGTCGCCGGGAGGTGCGGTGGTCGGGACGACCGGCTGCTCGAACTCGGCGGTGGGCTGCTGCTCGCGCTCCCAGGGGGAGGCCAGCTCGGCCGCCAGGGCGCCGCTGCGGCGAAGGACCCGCCAGGGCCCGGCCCGCCCCGGCCGGCCGCC
>DATABK010000220.1:0-2314 GCA_036259695.1 Actinomycetes bacterium
GACGCCGTGCTGCCGTTCTACGTGCTGCACGAGACGGTCGTGGTGGCGATCGCCTACGGCGTCCTCAACTGGCAGGTCGCCGCCGGCGTCAAGTACCTGGTGATCAGCACGGCGTCACTGGCGGCGACGCTGGCGCTGTACGAGCTCGGGGTCCGCCGCCACCCGGTCACCCGGCTACTGTTCGGCCTCAGGTCTTAGGCGCCCCAGCGGCCTGCCGGGCGGCGGTGAGGGCGTCGCGGTCGACGAGCAGGGCCTTGGCCGTCAGCTCCTGGACGTTCATGACCGAGCGAATGTGGCCGGGGATCTTGCGCTCGATGTTGTGGCACTGGTCAAGCAGAAGCTCACCCCGGCCTCCGGGGCGAGCGCATAGACTCATGCCGCTCATTCCGGCAGGACGAAGGGGATCCCATGCGCCTGGCGACCGAGCGTCAGCTGATTGCCGACTACGGGCGGCGCATGACCGCCGACCGGCTGGTCGTGGGGACCTCGGGGAACCTCAGCATCCGGGCCGGCGACCTGCTGGCGGTCACGCCCGCCGGCCACGCCTACGACACCCTCACCCCCGACCTGGTCTGCGTGCAGGACCTGGACGGCTCGCCGGTCGAGGGAGACCTCGCCGCGACCAGCGAGCTTCCCTTCCACCAGCTCATCTACACCCACACCGACGCCGCGGCGGTGGTCCACACCCACTCCACGGCGGCGACGGTCGTCTCCACCGTGGTCGACGAGCTGCCCACCATCCACTACATCCTGGCCGTGATGGGCGGCCCGATCCGGGTGGCGGCGTACGCCACCTTCGGCAGCCAGGAGCTGGCCGGCAACGTGCTCGCCGCCATCGAGGGCCGCTCGGGGGTGCTGCTGGCCAACCACGGCGCCATCACCTACGGGCCGACGATCGAGGTCGCCTACGACCGCGCCCTCTACCTGGAGTGGGTCGCCGAGGTCTGGCTGCGGGCCCATTCGCTGCCCGGGTTCACCCCCCGCATCCTCGGCGACGCCGAGATGGGAGCGGTGTACGACAAGATCAAGGGGAGCTACGGCACCACCGGCCGCGCGCGGGAGGCGGCCACAGTGAGCAGGGAGCAGCAATGACGCCAGCCGAGCGCGGCCTCCCGGACGGGTTCGTCTGGGGCACGGCCACCGCCGCCCACCAGGTCGAGGGGGGCAACTGGAACAACGACTGGTGGGCCTGGGAGCACACCCCCGGATCGGGGTGCGCCGAGCCGAGCGGGGACGCCTGTGACCATTGGCACCGCTGGCCACAGGATCTGCGGCTGCTGGCCGACCTGGGCTTCGGGAGCTACCGGTTCTCGCTGGAGTGGAGCCGGATCGAGCCCGAGGAGGGCGAGTTCTCCACGGTTGCCCTTGACCACTACCTGGCCATGTGCGCCGGCTGCCGCGAGCTCGGCATCGAGCCGGTGGTGACCTTCCACCACTTCACCACCCCCCGCTGGGTGGCCGCGGCCGGCGGCTGGGCCGACCCGGCCACCGCCGACCGGTTCGCCCGCTTCTGCGCCCGGGCGGCCGGCCACCTGGGCGACGCCATGCAGCGGGCCTGCACCCTCAACGAGCCCAACGTGGTCGCCACCGCCGGCTACCTGCACGGCCGGTTCCCGCCCGGGGAGCGCGACCCTGACCGGCGCCGCCGGGTCAACGACGTCTTCGTCGACGCCCACGCCAAGGCCACGGCCGCCATCAAGGAGGCCGCCGGCGTGCCGGTCGGCCTGACCCTGGCCATGGCCGACAACCAGGCCGAGCCCGGCGGGGAGGACGCGCTGGCCGCCCACCGGAGCGGCTGGGAGGACCCCTACCTGGCGGCGGCCCGGGGCGACGACTTCATCGGGGTGCAGACCTACACCCGCCACCGCTTCGGCCCCGACGGGATGCTGGACCCCGAGCCGGGGGTGCCCCTGACCATGATGGGCTACGAGTTCTGGCCGGAGGCGCTGGGGGCGACCATCCGCCGGGCCGCCTCGGCCACCGGCGCCCCGGTGCTGGTGACCGAGAACGGGGTCGCCACCGACGACGACACCCAGCGCGTCGAGTTCGTCCGCCGCGCCCTGGAGAGCGTGCTCGACTGCCTGGCCGAGGGCGTGGACGTGCGCGGCTACACCTACTGGAGCCTGCTCGACAACTTCGAGTGGGCCTTCGGCTACGGCCCCCGGTTCGGGATCGTCGACTGCGACCGTCGCACCTTCGAGCGCACCCCGAAGGAGAGCGCCGCCTGGCTCGGTCGCTGCGCGAGGGCGAACGCGCTGGTCGACTGAGCCGCCCCGTAGGCTCACACCTCGTGCACCAGAAGCTGGCGGAGCTC
>DATABK010000221.1:0-1987 GCA_036259695.1 Actinomycetes bacterium
GCTTCACCGAGCCGTTCACGTCGCTGCTGAACCAGGGCATGGTGGTGATGCACGGGGCGGCCATGTCCAAGTCGCGCGGCAACCTGGTCGAGCCGTCGGAGATCATCGACGAGCACGGCGCCGACGTGGCCCGCCTGACCATGCTGTTCGCCGGCCCGTTCGAGGACGACGTCGACTGGGCCGACGTGTCGCCGGAGGGCATGGCCCGCTGGGTCCAGCGGGTCTGGCGGACCGTCCACGCGGCCGTGGCCGAGCCGCCGGCGGGGCAGCCTGGCTGGCCCGAGGACCCGGAGCTGGCCCGCCTGGCCCACCGCACGACGGCCGGGGTCACCGACGACCTGGAGCGGTTCCGCTTCAACACCGCCATCTCCAAGCTGATGGTGCTGTCCAACGGCCTGGCCGACGCCGTCCGGGCCGGCCGGGCCACCCCCGCCCAGCGGCGCGACGCCGCCGAGCGGCTGGTCCTGCTGCTGGCTCCCCTGGCCCCGTTCGTCACCGAGGAGCTGTGGCGGGGGACCCTGGGTGCTCCGGGCTCGGTCCACCAGACAGGCTGGCCCGGCTTCGACGACGCCCTGGTCCGGGCCGAGCGGGTCACCTGCGTGGTCCAGGTCGACGGCAAGGTCCGCGACCGCATCGAGGTCGCCCCGGACGCCACCGAGGACGAGCTCCGCGACCTGGCCATGGCCTCCGAGCGGGTCCGCACCGCCCTCGGCGACCGGGAGGTGGCCCGGGTCGTGGTGGTGCCCCCCAAGCTGGTGAACCTGGTCACAGGCCGCTGAGCCCCGCCTGGATGAAGGCGATCGTGCAGGACGGGTTCGGCTCTCCCGGCGTGCTCCAGCTGCGGGAGGTCGACACGCCGCAGCCCGGCGAGGGTGGCGTCCTGGTGCGGGTCCACGCCGCGTCGGTGAACCCGGCGGACTGGTACGCCATGGCGGGAACTCCCTTGGTCGCGCGCCCACAGATGGGGCTCCGCAAGCCGAGGAGCAACCGGGTGGGCCTCGACCTGGCGGGCGTGGTGGCCGCCGTCGGCCGAGGCGTCACCCGCCTCAAGCCAGGCGACGAGGTGTTCGGCGTGGGCACCGGCACCTTGGCCGAGTACGCGGCCGTTCCCGAAGCCGGGTTGGTGCCGAAGCCGGCCAACCTGTCGTTCGAGCAGGCGGCGAGCGTGGGCGTGGCCGGGCTGACCGCCCTGCAAGGTCTTCGCGACAAGGGCCGGATCCAGCCAGGGCAACAGGTGCTGATCAACGGGGCGTCCGGAGGGGTGGGCACGTTCGCCGTCCAGCTCGCCAAGGCGTTCGGGGCCGAGGTGACCGGCGTGTGCAGCACCAGGAACGTGGACCTGGTCCGCTCGCTCGGCGCCGACCCGGTCGTCGACTACACCCGAGAAGACTTCACCCGAACCGGTCGCCGCTATGACCTGCTGCTGGATGTCGCCGGCAGCCGGCCGTGGTCAGCGTGCCGGCGGGTCCTCACCCCGCAGGGAACCCTCGTCCTGGTCGGAGCGCCCAAGGGCAACCGGCTGCTCGGGCCGCTGGGTCACATCCTCCAGGTCCGCCTGGCGTCCCTGCGGGCCAGCCAGAAGATGACCTTCTTCGTCTCCAAGGCAAGCACTCAGGACCTGATGGCCCTGCGGGAGCTGCTCGAGGCCGGAACGGTGACCCCGGTGGTGGAGCGGACCTACGCGCTGACCGAGGCCGCGGACGCGTTCCGGTACCTGGGAGAGGGACACGCCCAGGGGAAGCTGGTCGTCACCATCTAGGGCGAGCATCCGCCACCTGGCCCCTGCGACGGCCTGAGCCGCCGCTTCCCTGCGCCCGTCCTGCCCATCCGAGCGCCCCTGGGGGTGTGGACAGCGGGAACCAGGCGGCGGTCGAGGTCGCTAGGTTCTTCGGCGGCGACCTTCGATCGGAAGGAGTGTCATGTCGCAGCCGCCGTTCGTCCTGCCGCCCGACGGCCCTGGTTCCCGGGTGCGCGCGCTGCTCGCCGG
>DATABK010000222.1:0-1538 GCA_036259695.1 Actinomycetes bacterium
CCCCGAGCAGCTGAGGGTGGCCGTGCTGGCGGCGGTCCTTGTGGCCGGGCTGGCGGTCCCCCAGCTGGCCTGGGCGGGGCCGAACCCGCCGGGGAACAACGGCACCGTCAAGGTCGACGACGCCCCCTTCGACGACGCCCCCAACAACGAGCCCCACGTCGGCTGCACCTTCCAGGTCGACTTCTACGGCTACGACCAGGGCGACCTTGAGGCCACCGTCACCTTCGAAGCCCACCCCCCCACCGGCCCGGCCCGGGTCCTGTTGACCGACACCGTGGCCATCGGCGAGGACGACAACAGCGGCGGCGGCAGCCAGGCCGGCCTGGACGCCTCGGTGACCTACACCCTGGACCTCACCGGCATCGAGCCCCATCCCAACCAGGGCGTCCACGTCAAGCTGACCGTCAACGCCGAGGGCTCCCAGGGCGCCGACGTCAAGCACAAGGTCTTCTGGGTCAGCGGCTGCGAGACCCCCGGCACCACCACCACGACCACGAAGCCCACGACCAGCAGCTCGGGCACGACCACGACCACCGGGGCCACCTCGACCTCGGGTGCCACCTCCACCTCGGGAGCGACCTCGACGTCCGGCGGGACCAGCACCAGCGGGGAGACCACCACGACGGCCGCCGTGGGCGGATCCTCCTCCTCGGCCCCCGGCGGCTCGTCGACCCCGGGCGGCGGGGTGCTGCCGTTCACGGGCGGCGGGTTGAGCCTGCCGATGCTGGTCGCGGCCGTCGCCCTGCTCGGCCTGGGCACGGCCAGCGTGCTCTCCGGCTCCCGGCGGCGCCGGCACTCGTCGCCGCAGTAACGCCCGAGGGCGGGTGAGCGCTCCTTCTGATTGCTACGCGCGAGCAGGTGACGACCTGGACGGCCCCGGTGCAGGCCCCCCGGCACCGGGGCCGTCCGCTTCCCTCAACCCCACCAGGAGGCGTTCCAGGTCAGGGCGGCAAGGGTGCCCTGGCCGGAGAGGCTCGGGTGGAAGTAGTCGAGCTTGGACACCATCGAGCGGGTGAAGTCGTAGTTGTAGGTCAGGTAGTTGTCGAAGCGGCAGTTGGACCAGGTGGCGCAGACGTCGCGGAGGACGCTGTTGAGCTCGCGCTGGCGGTCGACGACGGCCTGGCGGTCGGCGGGTGAGTTGAAGAAGTTGAGCATCGAGGGGCAGATGCCGGCGGCCTGCCAGACGACCTGGGCGACCGGGTCGGTGCGGAGGATGCTCCAGAGCTGGTAGAGGTTCGGGATCGAGGCCACGAACACGTGGCTGGCGGGCAGGCCGGTCCGGAGGATGTCGAGTGTCTCCTCGAACTGGTCCTGGAAGGTGGCCGTCGGGGTGAGGGTCCCGTCCCAGCCGCAGAGGTCGTTGGCGCCCATGAGGATGGTGACGTACTCGGCGCCCTGGCGGACGGTCCTGCGGGCCTGGCCGGGGGCGTCGGCCATCGGGGCGCCGGAGACCGAGTTGTTCCAGCGGTGCCCACGGATGGCCGGGTTCCGGGCGCGGATCCGCTCGTAGTGGCTGGCGATGCCGTCCAGTGGGACGT
>DATABK010000223.1:0-3420 GCA_036259695.1 Actinomycetes bacterium
GAGCCCGGGGTGACCCCGGCCACCGACGTGGTCCTCTCCTGGCCAACCTTCACCGCCGCCGCCGACCAGGCCGGCCGCGCCCGCCGCTACGGCGGCATCCACTTCAGGGACGGCGACCTGGTCGGCCGAGCCCTCGGCGGCATGGTCGGGGCCAGAGCCTGGGAGGCCGCCGCCGAGCTGTTCGCCGGCCGCCTGCCCACACCCGTCTGACCGGGCGGGTCAGGGGCCGATGGGGTCGCCGTCGGGGTCCTCGGGGAGGTCCCGGGCGGCGGCCGCCCGGCCGCGCTCCAGGCCGGAGCGGTAGCGGGTGAGCATGCTCCTGACCTGCTCGGGCGAGCGGGCGGTGGGCCGGGCGCCCGGGTCGCCGGGCCGGCCCGGGTCGCCGGCGGCGGCCAGATCGGGGGCCAGGTTGGCGTGGGGGGCCCGCTTGGGCAGGGACTGGTCGGGGACCTGGGTCACGTACCGGCGCAGGGGCAGGCTGGCCAGGGCGGCGTCCCCACCGGGGCCGACGGCCGGAGGCGGCGCCCCGGGGCCGTCCGGTGCCGCCGGCTCGGCCGCCTGGACCAGCGGCTCGGGCAGGAACACGAGCGCCGTCACCCCGCCGTAGGCGGATCGGCGCAGCTGCACCCGGACGTCGTGGCGCCGGGCCAGGCGCCCGGCCACCCAGGTGCCGAGCCGCTGGTCCAGGTCCTCGCCGGCCGCCGGGTCCCCGGCCAGGCGCCGGTTGACCGCCTCCAGCTCCCCGTCGGTCATGCCCAGGCCGCGGTCCTCGACCTCCAGGACATAGCCCGACCCGACCTCCTGGCCGCCGACCCTGACCCTGGTCTCCGGGGTGGAGAAGGCGGTGGCGTTGTCCACCAGCTCGGCCAGCAGGCTGGCCAGGTCGTCGGCGGCCGGCCCGGGCACCACCAGGTCACCGGCCACGTCCAGGTCAACCCGGGCCGCGTCCGGGTTGTCGCGGACGGCAACCGCGGCCACCTCGGCCAGCGGTGCCGGCCCGTCCCAGTGGCGGGCGGGCTCGCCTCCGGCCAGCACGACCAGGTTGTGGGCGTTGCGCCGGGCCCTGACCGCCAGCCGGTCGAGCTGGAGCAGCCGCCCCGGCAGCTTCGGGTCGCCCTGGTCCCGCCCGGCCTGGTCCAGCAGCTGGAGCTGCTGGTCGACCAGGTCCTGACTCCGCCGGGCGAGGTCGGCCAGGCCCGGCCCGGCCTCGGTCCCGGGCGCGGGGGGGAGGGCGTGGGCGGTGTCGGGGGCGCGGACGGTGGAGGGGCTGAGCGCGGCGCGGAGGGTGTCGGAGCTGTGGGCGTCGGGGCCGTGGGCGTCGGCGCCCTGGGCGCCGGGCCTGTGGATAGCCGGCACACCGCCCTTCGCGGTTGGGCTACGCTCCCCCTCCGGGGGGCCGCGCAGCGGAGGCTGGGGTTGCGGCGTGCCCGCCGTACCCGCCGAACCCGTCCGGTCCCCTCGGCCCGCACGGTCCGCCCGGCCCGCACGGTCCGCCCGGCCTGCCTGGCCTGCTCGGCGGCGCCGGCCGGAGGCCAGGACCAGGAGCACGACCAGGGCGCTGGCGGCGAGGAGGAAGGCGGCGGCGTACGCCAGGACCCGGCGGTCGGCAGCCCGGTCGGTCAGGGCGGCCAGGCGGGCCACCTCGGCGGTCAGGGCCGGCTCGACCTCTCGCATCCGCTCCACTCTGGTTGTGGCCGCGTCGGACCAGCCGGTGAGGTCGGGCTCGGCGCCCTGGCCCGGCCCGGCCTCCAGCGCGGCCCGGCGCAGGCTCATGGCCCGCTCGGCGTCGTCGGCGGTGAAGGCCCTGGCGTAGCGGGCCGCCTGGCCCGGGCTGGCCAGGGCGGTGAACTGGTCGAGGAGGGCGGCCTGGCGGCCGCCGAGGAAGGCCAGCCGGGTGCGCTCGGCCTGGTCGAGGGATCGGCCGGTCGCCGCCTGGACGGCCGCCTCCCGCTCGCGGGCGGCCAGCTCCTTGGCCCGGGAGAAGGCGGTGGCCGCGGTCACGGCCCGGACCAGCTCGGCGTCCTGGCCGGCCTCGGACAGGCCGATCTCGCCACCGACCGACAGCAGCCCGCCGATGATCTCGGTGTAGCGGCGGAAGCTGGCCTCCGCCTGGTCCGCCCCGGCCGGGCCGTCGACCGAGGCCCGCAGGGTGGTCAGCCCGGCCAGCTGGGCCAGGCCGGTGTCGAGGCGCCGGTGCAGCCGGCGGTCACGGTCCGAGATCTCCACCCGGACGGCCGCGTCGCGGTAGCGGGCGGCGGCCACGTCGACCGTCCGGCGGGCACCCTCAAGGACCGGCCCGGCGGACGCCTCGGCGGACAGGCTCCGCTCCCGCTGGAGCTCGTGGACCAGGTTGGTCAGGGCGCCAGTGAACGGCGCCAGGCCGCGCACCCGCTCGGCCCGGGCGCCATCGCGGAGGCTGCCGGCCGCGCCGAGCCCGGCCAGGACGAGGACGGCCAGCAGCGGGAGGGCCAAGGCGACCGCGCCCGCCGACCGGCGGGTGGTGTTCTGGGCGGGCTGCGCCATTTCCTCTCCGGTCCGCATCTCAGACCGGGTATGAAACAGGTTCGGGGGGATTGTCTCAACAACCGGTCAAGCGTCACGTACGTACCCGCGGACCAGCCGGCTGGTGAAGGCGGCCCGGCGGGCCGGCGGGACCCGGCTGCCGACCCGGGCCACGAACAGGTTGGCCGGGTGGTAGGCGATCTCGGGCTCGTCGGTGCGGAGGGTCTCGAACCCGGCGGCCTCGAACACCCGGCCGAGGACCCGCCGGTAGGCGACGGCCGAGAGGCCGCTCTGCTCCAGGTCCCAGTGCCAGGCCAGCCCGGAGGCGATCAGGATCAGGTCCTCGAACGGGTCCGGCTCCAGGGCGAAGCGGAGCAGGGCACTGGCCACCCCGCCCCGCCGCCAGCCGGCCGCGACCTCGATCGCGCCCACCTCCAGCAGCCCGGGCAGGCTGGCGAAGCGGGTGCCGGGCTCGGGGTCGAGCACGGCCACGTACCCCACCACCGTCCCCTCGGGAGTGTGGGCGACCACCACCTCGCCGGCCGGCTCCTCGGCGATCCGGGCCAGCACCTCCCGCTCCTCGTCGGGGTCGCGGACGAACGCGTGGATCCCGGGGTCGACCTCGAGCCGGCGCAGCAGCGAGGCCGGGCTGCGGTCGCGCAGCACCAGCGGCCCGCCGGGGGCCTGGTACTCCCCGGCCCGCGGCTCCCACCCTGGCAGCCGCCCGGGCCCGCCGGGCCGACGGGCCAGCGGGTAGACGACCCGGACCGACGGCGGCAGGGCCAGGCGCCGCACCGCCCTGACCGTCCGCTGGTTGCGCTCCTCCAGCCGCCGCGCCCCCGGCCCGGCACTCCCCCGCCGCCGCCGCTGACGCGCCTCCAGCCAGCCCCCGGAGGGGGCCGGGGAACCCCGGCGGGG
>DATABK010000224.1:0-1934 GCA_036259695.1 Actinomycetes bacterium
GGTACCCGCAACACGGGACCGACACGTGCGATCAGCGCCGGGTGACAGACGAGTGATGGGATCGACTTGGTGGACCCGCTGTCAACGGACGGCTCTCCCGGATCGGACGGGATCGTTCGAGGTTGTCCCGGTCGTCGTAGAAGTTTGAGGGTGGCGGTCCCCCGCCTGAGACCTGCCGGATGGTAGGTGTCGGGCGACCGCCAAAGTCACTCGACAGCAAGGGGACCACCACCAGTGAAGAAGAACTATCAGACCAAGACCGCGCCTGCGGCGACCGCCCAACTCGTCATGCCCGACACCGTGGCTGTGGCCATGGGGGAGCTGGCCGAGACCGTGAGGGAGGGGCTCTTGGCCCTGGCCGTCGGGGCCGGGCTCCAGGTCATGCAGGTGATGATGGCCGAGAGCGTCACCGCCGTCTGCGGGCCCAAGGGCCAACACGATGCTGAGCGCAAGGCGGTCCGCCACGGAACCGAGGACGGATCGGTGACCCTCGGCGGCCGGCGGGTGCCCGTTCGCCGGCCCAGGGTGCGCACCGCCGACGGCACAGCAGAGGTGGCTGTCCCGGCCTATGACCTGTTCGCCTCGACCGAGCTGCTGGGCGAGATGGCGCTGCAGCGGATGATGGCCAAGCTGTCGACCCGCCGGTACTCGGCCGGCCTCGAGCCGGTCGGCACCAAGGTCGAGGCCGCCGCCCGCTCCACCTCGAAGTCAGCGGTGAGCCGGCGGTTCGTGGCCGCCACTGAGTCCGCTCTGGCCACCATGCTGGCCGCCGACCTGTCGGAGCTGGACCTGGTGGCGGTGATGGTCGACGGCGTGCACTTCGCCGATCACCTCTGCGTGGTGGCGCTGGGCATCGGCATCGACGGCACCAAGCACCCCCTCGGCGTGGTCGAGGGAGACACGGAGAACACCACGGTGGTGAAGGACCTGCTCGTCGGTCTGCGGGAGCGGGGCCTGGACACCACCCGTCCGATCCTGTGCGTGCTGGACGGGGCCAAGGCGCTGGTCGGGGCGGTGAAGGCGGTGTTCGACCACCCGGTCGTCCATCGTTGCCAGCTCCACAAGGTCCGCAATGTCGAGTCGAAATTGCCCAAGGCCCTGGCCTCGACGGTGGCCAAGAAGATGCGGGCCGCCTATCACGATCCCGATGCACTGGGCGCCGAGGCGACCCTCGAGGCCCTGGCCCGCAGCCTGGAGAAGAAGCACCCCGGCGCCGCCGGGAGCCTGCGGGAGGGGCTGTTCGACACCCTCACCGTCAGCCGACTGGGCGTGCCACCTACGCTCGCCCGCACGCTGCGCTCCACGAACGCCGTCGAGTCGATGATCGAGATCTGCCGGGACCACTCGACCAACGTGAAGCGCTGGCGAGACGGGCAGATGGCGCTGCGGTGGTGCGCCGCCGGGATGGGCGAGGCGTCGAAGCAGTTCCGCCGGGTCAACGGCTTCCTTCACTTGCCCGCCCTACGTTGCGCCCTCGAAGCTCACGTCAACGGCGCTGTCGCACCCGAATGCGATGATGACGAAGTAGCCGCCTGAGAATCATGGGGCCGCCACCGAAGTTCTACGGAACTCGGGACATCCTCGCACGGACCGGGGCCGGACGTACGGCTAGTCCCGGGGCTAGTCGTCCCGTGACCGCCCAGAGGTTCGAAAGTAGACGATCTGGCTTCCAGCGAGCGCCCTCGGCAGGATTCGAACCTGCGACACACGGTTTAGGAAACCGATGCTCTATCCCCTGAGCTACGAGGGCCGACCCATACAACCGCTCTCAGAGGCGATCGACAGCTGACTGGCCTGCAGCATCAATCCTGTCACGCTCGGCCAGCGTGGCCGGGGCCCACCCGCAGGTCGACGACGTCAAAGCGCAGGCACTGAGCGATGGACACCCGGGAGGAGGGACGTTCGACGGACGCGCCGCCGGAGCCGAGCCTCCC
>DATABK010000225.1:0-5641 GCA_036259695.1 Actinomycetes bacterium
GCTCCGGCGTCGACCGGCCGCTCCCCGGCGACCGGGCCTGGCCGCTGCTGGCCGCCTCGGCCATCCCCTACACCCCGGCCGCCCAGGTGCCACGGGCGATGGACGCCGGCGACCTGGAGCGGGTCACCTCGGCGTTCGCCGCCGCCGCCGGGCGGGCCGCCGCCGCCGGGGTCGAGGTCCTGGTGCTCGACCTGGCCCACGGCTACCTGCTCGGCGGGTTCCTGTCCCCGCTGGCCAACCGGCGCGACGACGAGCTCGGCGGGTCAGCCGAGGGCCGCCGGCGCTTCCCCCTGCGGGTGGTCGACGCCGTCCGGGCCGTCTGGCCCGAGGACCGGCCCCTGTGGGCGGCCCTGACCGTGACCGACTGGGCGCCGGGCGGCCTGGACCAGGAGGAGGCGGTGGCCGCCGCCCGGGCCCTGGCCGCCCACGGCTGCGACCTCCTCCAGGTGACCGCCGGCCAGACCACCGCCGTCAGCCGCCCCGACTACGGCCGCTTCCACCTGGTCGGCTGGAGCGACCTGGTCCGCAACCAGGCCGGCGTCCCGACCCTGGTCGGCGGCGGCCTCACCACCGCCGACGAGGTCAACACGGTCCTGGCCGCCGGCCGGGCCGACCTGTGCCTGCTCGACCCGCGAACCTACGCCGGCCCCGAGCCGGCGGCCGCCTGGTAGCGTCGACGACCCTGGTCGCCCAGCAGCGACCTCCTCGGGCTGGTCGGCCGCCTCGGCTTCCGCGAGCTGACCCGCACCGCCCGCGGCTGGCGCCACCGCCAGGGGCCGGGTCGAGCCCCAGGCCAACGCGGCTCCCGGGCCGCCGCCGGCGGCCTAGGAGTCCTCCTCGATCTCCTCGCGGACGGCGCGGTTGTCAGGGGCGGCGGGGCCGCGGTCGGTGCCGGCGATCTTCTGGACGCCGCCGGAGGCGTCGCGGGCCGGGTCGGCGGGGGCGGTGTCGGCACCCACGGCCCCGGTCTCCAGGGCTGGGACGCTGCCCAGGCTGCCCCCCTCGACCTCGCTCTCGCCGACCGCCCCCGGCCCGGTGGCCGTGCCCGGCACCTGCTCGACCATGTCCTCGCCCCAGCCGCCGGTCTCGGCCGCCGGCAGCTCGGTCTCGGGGTCGCCGCCGGGGGTGGCGGCCGTCGGGTCCAGGGAGGGGAGCTGGCCGCCGTGGCGGGCGGCGTGCTCGAGGTCGGCGGCGGACAGATCGGGGGCGGCCATGCCCTCCCGGGCCGCCCGGTCCTCCTCATCCAGCAGGTCGTCGGGGTCGCCGCCGCCCTCCTCCCACTCCGACAGGGCGAGCCGGTTGGACGCGGCCATCCCGCCGCGCTGTTCGGTGGCGGTGGGAGCCGACTGGGGCACGTCCGGCGGCATCCAGGGCTCGTTCTCGTCCAGGGCCTCGGCCATGTCCTGGGTGGGGAAGGCGTCCGGGCCGGCCAGCATGTCGGTCGAGCCGACCAGCACCTCATCCTCGGCCGGGGAGGCCGGCTCGGTGTCCATCGGGTCGTCCTCGAAGCCCTCGCGCAGGCCGCGGTCGATCTGGAGCTCGTTCACCACCGAGGTGGTGTACTCCTCGGCCAGGGTGGTGGCCACGTCCGACTCCTCGGGTGAGGCCACGGCCCCGAGCAGGACCACGTCGTCGTCGCGGGCCGCGACCTCGATCCGGTCGTCGCCGACCCGGGTCGAGACCCGCAGCCGCTCACGGATCTGTTCGAGCACGTCAGGGTCAACGGCCATCGGGTCGGTCCCTCCTCGTCGTCCACCGGCGCCGCTCGCCGGCCGGGCACCACCTACCCCGGGCGCGCCCCGGTGAATCAGCCGCAGATCAGGCCGGCCGTTCCCGCTCCAGGCGGGACTCCTCAAGGTCCAGGTCGTGGTCGAGGCGGCGGGCCACCTCGGGGGTGACCGCCCCCCGCTCGCGCAGCCGGCGCAGCTCCTCCCGCTGGGCCCCTAGCAGGTCGTGGACCAGCTCGGCGTAGGCCCGGCTGCCGTCCGCATGCCCATCCTCGCTCTGCTGCTGGTCGAGGTGGGCGAGGCGGGCCCGGTAGCGCTCCCGGAGCCGCTCGACCAGCTCGCCCGGGACGCCCTCGGCCTCCGGGTCGACCGCGTCCAGATGGTCGAGGGCGATCTCGGACAGCCGGGCCAGGGCCTGCCGGCCGTCGCCGGCCGCCCCCTCGTCGTCGTCTCCGATCCCGAGCCGCCGGATCACCAGGGGCAGGGTCAGGCCCTGGCCGACCAGGGTGACCACGATCACCGAGAAGGCCAGGAACACGACCAGGTTCCGGTCCGGGAACGGCCCGCCACCCTCGACCTCGGTCGGGATGGCCAGGGCGAGGGCCAGTGACACCACCCCGCGCATGCCCGCCCAGCCGATCACCGTGACCGCCCGCCAGCCCGGATACGGGTCGCGATCGCGGACCCGCGCCGACAGCCGGGGCAGCCAGCTGGCCGGGAACACCCAGGCCAGGCGCACGCCGATGACGAGCAGGTTGAGGGCCAGGGTGGCCAGGGCCAGGTCGGCCAGGGAACGCCCCTCGATCCCCTCGACGACGGTGCGCAGCTGCACCCCGACGAGCACGAACGACAACCCCTCGAGGACGAACACCAGCCAGTCCCAGAGCTGGCGGGCCTGGAGCCGGGCCCCTGACGAGATCGAGCCCCAGTGGCGGGTCATCAGCAGCCCGCAGGCCAGCACGGCCAGCACCCCGGAGGCGTGCACCCGCTCGGCGGCCAGCCAGGCCACGTACGGCAGCAGCAGCTTGACGGTGTTCTCGACCGGGGCCTCGGACACCCGGCGCAGGATGCGGCTGCCGGCCCAGCCGACGGCCAGCCCGATCGCCGTCCCCCCGACGGCCGAGACGAGCAGCTCGACCCCGGCCTCGCCGATCGAGAAGGTCCCGGACACGGCCGCGGCCACCGCCACCCGGTACAGGACCAGGGCGGTGGCGTCGTTCAGCAGCCCCTCGCCCTCCAGCACGGTGACCATCCGCCGGGGCAGCCCGAGGCGGCCGGCGACCGCGACCGCCGCCACCGGGTCGGGTGGGGACACGATCGCCCCCAGCACCACCGCCACCGCCCACGGCAGCCCGAACAGGTTGTGGGCCAGCACGGCCACCGCGGCCGTGGTGGCCAGCACCAGCCCCACCGCGAGCAGGGCGATCGGCCGCAGGTTGGCCCGCAGCTCCCTGGGGTCGGTGTGGAGGGCGGCCCAGTAGAGCAGCGGCGGCAGGAACAGGGCCAGGATCAGCTCCGGGTCGAGCTCGACCTCCGGCAGCCCCGGGATCAGGGCCACGGCCAGCCCGGCCAGGACCAGCAGGACGGGCTCGGGGATGAGGGTCCGGCCGGCCAGCCGGACCACCACGGCCACGGCGGCCAGGAGCGCGACCAGCAGCTCGAGGGTCTCCATGCCAGGAACGGTGGCACGGCCCGGGCCGCGCCGCCAGTTCCCGTCCACCGGGGCGTTTCGCCTGCTGCTGCGCGTGGAACAGCCTGGACATGAACGACCGACACCACCCACACGAGCGCGAGTGGCGCGGCACCCTGCCCGAGGTCGACGAGCAGACCTTCCTGAGGGTGCTCACCGAGGCCATCCGGGTGGCCGGCGGCACCGGCCTGCCCCACGCCTTCATGGGCGGGATCGCCTCGACCGCCCTCGGCCGGCCCCGCTGGACCCACGACATCGACCTGTGCGTGCGCCGCGAGGACGCCCGGGCCATGCTCCAGGCCTTCGCCGACGCCGGCTACGAGACCGAGGAGACCGACCAGACCTGGCTCTACAAGGCGACCAAGGACGGCGTCCTGGTCGACGTGATCTTCGAGAGCACCGGCGGGATCGTGCTCGACGACGAGATGCTGTCGCGGGTCCGCCAGGCCACCTTCCAGGACCTCCAGCTGAACGTCCTGGGCCCAGAGGACCTGCTGGTCATCAAGGCGATCGTCCACCGCGAGCACCGCCAGCGGCACTGGTTCGACGCCCTCGCCCTGGTCGAGACGGGCGAGCTCGACTGGTCGTACCTGCTGCGCCGGGCCGCCCCGGGCCCGCGCCGGGTGGCCAGCCTGCTGCTGTACGCCCAGACCGACGGCCTGCGGGTGCCCGACTGGGTGATCGAGGCCCTGCTGGAGCAGGCCCGCGAGCAGGAGACCGGGCCCGACGTGCCCGGGGAGTACCTGGTCGCCCACGCCGGTGAGGCCCTGGCCGCCGACCCCCGGACGGCCGAGCTGGAGCTGGACGTCACCGTGGACGACCGCGAGGTGGTGGTCACCGGGACGGTGGCCACCCCCGAACGGCAGGCCGCCATCGGGGAGGTCGTGGCCAAGGCCCTCCCCGGCCGCGAGGTCCGCAACCTGACCAGCGTCGAGGACGAGAGCGCGGAGCCGTTCGTGGAGACGCTGCCATGATCCGGGTCGCGGCCGTCGGCGACGTCCACGTCGGCATCGACTCGGCGGGCCGGCTGGCCCCGCGGCTGGCCGGGCTGGCCGGCCAGGCCGACCTGTTCCTGCTGGCCGGCGACCTCACCCACCGGGGCCGGCCCGAGGAGGCCAAGGTGCTGGCCGAGGAGCTGCGCGGGATCGGCGTCCCCACCGTGGCCGTGCTCGGCAACCACGACTACCACTCCGACGAGCAGGAGGCGGTCACCGAGGTCCTCGAGGAGGCCGGGATCCGGGTTCTGGAGGGGGACGCGGTGGTGGTCGAGGTCGGGGGCCGCCGGGTCGGGATCGCCGGCACCAAGGGGTTCGGCGGCGGCTTCGCCGGGGCCTGTGCCAGCGACTTCGGCGAGCCCGAGATGAAGGCCTTCGTCGGCCACACCAAGACCCTGGCCGGCCGGCTGGAGCGGGCCCTCGGCGGGATCCGGGCCGACCGGCGGATCGCCCTGCTCCACTACTCGCCGGTGGCCGAGACCCTGGCCGGGGAGCCGCGCGAGATCCACCCCTTCCTCGGCAGCTACCTGCTGGCCGAGGCGGTCGACCGGGTCGGGGCCGACCTGGTCGTCCACGGCCACGCCCACCGGGGCAGCCGCAACGGCACCACCCCCGGCGGGGTGCCGGTCCGCAACGTCGCCGCCCCGGTGATCGGCCGGGCCTACGAGGTGTTCCGCTTCGACGTCGAGGAGGCCAGAGCCTAGCCGCGGTCGGCCAGCGCCAGCCGGCCCCAGGTCGCCACCAGCGTCAGCATGCCCAGGCGGCCGCGCAGGACCTGGTCGCCACTGCGCCGGTCGTAGGACGCCGGCCCGCCGCCGCGGGCCAGCCGCTGGAGCATGAACGGGGCCAGCCAGCAGTACTTGGCCGCCCCGGTGACGGCGATGGCCCGGCGGACCTGGGCGTCCGGGCCGCGCCAGCCGCCGGCCCGCAGCCCGGCCAGGTAGCCGGCGGTGACCGCCGCCTCGATCTCGGGCAGGAGCGCCGGGTCGATCAGGCCGTCGGCGACGGTGTCGGGGATCAGGTTGCCGATGTCCTCACCCACCGCCCCGGCCCCGGTGAACGCCCAGTCCAGCAGGACGATCTCCGCTCCGGCCCCACCGCGGGCGATCAGGTTCATCGGCCACACGTCCAGGTGGCAGGTCGTCTGGGGGAGGGCCTCGGCCAGGGCGAGCAGCTCCCCGCGCCGCTCCCACAGCTGGCGGAGCCCGGCCCGGACCTGGGCCGGCCAC
>DATABK010000226.1:0-7944 GCA_036259695.1 Actinomycetes bacterium
GTTGGGCATCGCTGTCCGGCACATCGGTCGGGCGACCCTGCTCGGGGCGGGCGCGCTGGCGACCACGCTGGCCGCCGAGGTCATCGCGGCCCGGCGCCACCGGTTTGTCCCCTCGGAACCGCCGCTCGAGATCAGCGGCACGATCGGCCCGGAGGACGGAGAGCCCCTTACGCTGGTCGTCCTCGGCGACAGCTCGTCCAGGGCCGGCTAGACCTCGTCCGCACCGCGCTCGAGGGTGGCCATCCGAGCGCCGACGACCTGGCCAGCCTGGCCGCGGCCCGGCCGCGGGACGGGGCCAGGCGGCGCTCGCCGGCGGCCACCAGCCTGGCCCTTGAGGGGCTGGTCAGCCCCCTGGCCGGCCTGGAAGGGCTGTGGGACGCGCCAATCGCCTGGGACGACCCGCCGGCCCTGCACCGGCTGGAGCGGGGGCTGGTCGAGGCCGAGGTCAAGCTGTCGGCCTACCGCCGGGCCCTGCACGAGCGGATCGACAGCTGCACGGCCCAGCTCGTTGACCACTACCAGCGGGACCCGGCCCAGATCGTCAGGTGACGGTCAGCGACATAGCGCCGCATACGGTGGTTGGAGGGTTCACAAATCGGTCAGCAAGGCTTACGCTAGTCCTCGTACGAGGAGGCGCGGTTGGGCATCGCTGTCCGGCACATCGGTCGGGCGACCCTGCTCGGTGCGGGCGCCCTGGCGACCACGCTGGCCGCTGAGGTGATGGCGGCCCGGCGCCACCGGTTTGTTCCGTCGGACCCGCCGCTGGAGATCAGCGGCACCATCGGCCCGGAGGACGGCGAGCCCCTTACGCTGGTGGTCCTCGGCGACAGCTCGGTCGCCGGGGTCGGCGCCGACGCCGCCGAGGACACCCTCACCTACGGGGTGGCCAAGGCCCTGGCCGACCAGTACCGGGTCAGCCTGCACGCGCTCGGGGTCTCCGGCTCCCGGCTGGCCGACGTGGTCGGCAAGCAGCTCCCCCAGGCGGCCGGGCTGGGGGCCGACATCGTGCTGGTCTGCGTGGGCACCAACGACGTCACCCACGGCACCAGGATCCGTGATGCCCGACGCCAGCTGCGGCTGCTGGTCGCGGGGCTGGCCGAGGTGGCGCCCGACGCCAAGGTGATCGTCTCCGGCCTGCCCCCGGCCGAGGCCGCGACCGCCTTCCACCGCCCCCTGCGCGACCTGATCGGCCTCCGGGCCCTGCTGTTCACCCGCCTCTACCGGGCCGAGCTGGCGCCGCACGGCATCTCGGTGTTCGACATCGCCAAGCTGACCAAGTCGGCCTTCCACGGCAAGCGGGAGATGTTCAGCGCCGACCGGTTCCACCCCTCCAGCGCCGGCTACGCCTTCCTCGGCACCGTCTACGGCCGGGCATGCCGCGAGGCCCTGGAGGCGGCCGCCCGCGACCTCCAGCCCGACCCCGAGGCCGAGCTGGCCGGCTAGCCGGGCTCGACCGCCAGTCGGGGCAGCAGGACGTGGACCAGCGGGCCGATGCTGAGGGCGTACAGCACCGTGACCACGCCGAGGGTGCCGCCGAGGAGCCAGCCGGTGACGACCACGACCACCTCGATGGCCGTCCGGATCGGGCCGACCGGGCCGCCGGTGCGCCGCACCAGCCCGGTCATGAGGCCGTCGCGCGGCCCGGGGCCGAGCGCGACCCCGATGTAGGCGGCGGTGGCCACGCCGTTGAGCAGGATGCCGGCGGCGGCGAAGCCCACCCGCCCCGGCAGCCCGTCCGGCGCCGGCAGCACGGCCAGGACCGCGTCCACGGCCAGCCCGACCACGACCACGTTGCTGAGCGTGCCGAGCCCCGGCCGCTCGCGGAGGGGCACCCAGGCCAGCAGCACCAGGGCCCCGACGACGATCGTGACCGTCCCCAGCGACCAGCCCAGCTGCCGGGCGAGGCCCTGGTGGAGGACGTCCCAGGGCATGACCCCGAGCGAGGACCGCACCATCAGGGCCATCGAGACGCCGTACAGCACCAACCCGGCGTACAGCTGCGCCAGCCGCCGCGGCAGGCGGCGGTCGCGGCTAGTCAAACAGCTCGTCGAAGAAGCTCTTCTTGCGGCGCTTGTGCGAGCCCTCGCTGTAGCGGCGGCGGTCGTCGTCGTCGTAGCGGTCGCCGAAGGGGATGGGGATGCTCGGCCCGCGGTCGCGGTCGCGCTCCCGCTCGTGGTCCCGGTCGCGGTCGGCCGAGTGGCTGCGCTGCCAGCCCTGCTCGGCGTCGACCAGGTGCTCAAGCTCGCCCCGGTCCAGGAAGATGCCGCGGCAGTCGGAGCACTGGTCGACGGTGACGCCGCTGCGCTCGTAGGTCCGCATGAGCCCCTGACACTTGGGGCAGACGAGGTCGGTTGCCAATTGGATCGCCTCCTTGGGTTGAGTCTAGGTCGCGCCGGCGACCACCGCGAACCGCGGGACGACCCCGAGCAGTCGCGCGCTCGGCGGCCGCTGGAGCAGCTCGGCCCATTCGACGTCGCGCAGCCGCTCCAGCCGGGCCGGCCCCCAGCCGGCCGCCTCGACCAGCTCCACGACCTGGTCGGGGTGGGTCCCACCGGCCAGCGGCAGCTCGTCGATGACCGCGGGGTCGTAGTGGTCGTGGTGGTGGTCGGGCTCCCCGCGCAGCTTGCGCAGCCCCTCCCTGGCCTGGCCGCGCAGCTGCTCGACCGGGTCGGCCCGGCCCCACAGGCCCTCGAACAGCACCAGCCGGCCCACGGGGGCGACCCCGCGCCAGGCGGCGAGCGCGGCCCCTGGGTCGGGCAGGGTCCAGAGCAGGTGCCGCTCGACCACGGCGTCGAACGGCCCGGGTGGCGGCTTCTCGGCGGCCCTCTCGACCACCTCGACCTGGAGGCCGTCCCGGTCGGCGTGCTCGCGCAGGCGGGCCAGCATCCCGCCCGACAGGTCCAGGGCGGTCACCCGGTGGCCGAGCCGGGCCGCGGCCAGCGACAGGAACCCGGTCCCGGCGCCGGCGTCCAGCACCCGGCTCCCGGGGCCGGGCAGGAACCGGTGCAGGGCGGCGTTCCAGGCCGCCCGCAGGGCCGGTGAGGCCACGGCCCAGCCGTGGTCGGAGGAGTCGTCGTAGGTGGCCGCGTCCGCGTCCCACCAGGCGCGGACCTTGCCGGTCAGGTCGGGCCGGGAGGCCGGGTCGCTCACGGGGCGGGCGGCCGGTTGGTCACGGGGCGGATCTTGCGGCCGGCGGCGCGCTCGCGGGCCAGGCGGCGGTCCTCGCGGACGGCCACCACCTTCTCCTCGTAGCTGGCCCAGGAGATGAGAATGCCGAGGACGGCGCCGATCGCGATCAGGTCGCCCGCGCCCCAGAGGATGGCCCCGCCGGTCTGCTGGTCGGCCAGCGGGGTGGGGCCCCAGGTGCGCTGGAAGCTCTCCAGGGTCGGGGCCAGGACCCGCCCGCTGTTCATGATCGCGACGCCGAGGAAGGCGTGGAACGGGACCATCAGGAACACGAACAGCAGCCGGGCGATGTGGGGCAGGCGCCAGCGGGACGGGTCGAGGCCGGCCACCGGCCACCAGAACAGCAGCCCGGCGGCCAGGAAGTGCAGGTGGACCAGGTCGTGGACCAGCGGCTGGCGCAGGGTCAGGTCGAACAGCGGCGAGAAGTAGAGCCCGTACAGCGACAGGGTGAACAGCACCCAGGCGACCAGCGGGTGGCCGATCACCCGCAGGGGCGGGCTGTGCAGGACCCGGGTCATGCGGCGGCGGGTCCGGCCCCTGGCCACCCGCAGGGCCAGGGTGATCGGGGCCCCGAGGGCCAGCAGGGGGGCCGCGACCATGGTGAGCAGCATGTGCTGGGTCACGTGGACCGAGAACAGCACCGTGTCGTAGGCCTCGATCGGCGACAGCAGGGCGATGGCGATGGCCCCGACCCCGCACAGGAAGTAGGTCGTCCGCCGGGTCGGCCACTCCACCCCGCCGGCGACCAGGCGCCGCCTGGCCTGGAGGTAGGCGATCGCCAGGGCCAGCAGCCCCACGGTGACCAGGGGGTTGAACGACCAGGAGAGCAGCAGGCGGCCCGGGGTCGGGGCCGGCACCTGGGACCCGGGGGCCGGGCCGGCCAGTGCCGCGCCAGCGGCCGGCGGCGCGAGCAGCCCGCCCAGCGCGAGGGCGCTGGCGGCGGCCAGCCGCCGCCCGACCGTAGGAGACCACTCCTGGACCACGGGCTCAGCTTACGCCGGCCGTCTCGGCCCGGCGCGGCGACCGGAACCCGGCCAGGCCGGCGACCACCATCGCCGTCCCCAGGCCGAGGGTGAAGGTGATGGCCGCCCTGGTGACGACCGGGCCGAAGCCGGAGGCGAGCTGGGAGTGGCTGAGGGCCGACAGGTCGGGCAGGGCCCCGGCCAGGGTCAGGAACACCCCGCCCAGCAGCAGGTAGAGCAGGCCGCTGTCGGCCTTCCCGCGCAGCAGCCGCCAGGCGGCCATCCCGGCGATGGCCCAGCCGGCGGCCGAGGTGATGGTCCCGTAGACCTCGGTGGCGAGCGGGGCCGTCGAGGCGAGCAGGGCCCCGGCGGCGTGGACCATGTCGGCGGCCACCGCCACCAGGGCGACCACGCCCAGGACGTGGGGCCGGCGGTAGCCGCCGGCGGCGGCCAGGGCGGCCGCGAACAGCGCGACCGCGGCCAGCGCCCACGGCCACGGCGACGGCCCCGGCACCCAGGTGATGGTGCCCCGGATCACCATGGTCAGGTCGTCCTGCTCGACCGGGATCTGCCAGTCGGGCACGACCACGTGGGGCGCGTCGGGGCTGGCCTTCACGGCCGGCGGGTCGGGGCCGGTCCAGTGGGAGCGGTGGTCGTGCCAGGCGGCTGACGGCCCGTCGCCGATCCGCCGCCACTCCGGGATGGCCTTGGCGTCGAACTCGCTCGGGATCTCTCCCGGGGCGGTGCGGAAGCGGTTGGTGTAGGTGCTGGGCGACCGCTGGTTCTCGAACACCCCGCCCGGCCCGATGCGCAGGTACGGCTCCAGGCGGTAGCCGAGCACCACCACCTCCTTGGTGGACCGGTTGGTCAGCTCCAGCTGCTCGCCGGCCACGGTCCTCACCGAGAGGCCGGGAATCCCCTGGTCGATGCCGCGGATCCCGGTCCGGTAGTTGCTCGCCTCGGTCCCGGTCCCGATGGCGTGCGCGGCCGCCGGCCCGGCCGAGACCGGGACCAGCAGCAGGGCCAGCACGGCGACCAGCCCGGCCTGGCGGGCCCTCATCGGCGCTTCCTCCGTCGCGGTGGGGCGGGCCGGGACCGCTCGCGCAGGCGCAGCACCACGGCGGTGGCCACGACCACGATCGCGACCCCGGTGCCCACCAGCAGGATCCGGTTCCGCGGGTCGGTCCCCGACTCCCCGGCCGACGGCGCCACCCCGACCACCACGTAGCCGGTCCTGGCCAGCCCGGCGCTCACCTGGTGGGTGCCGGGGGTGTCGGTGCTCTGGAGCGCCTCCCAGGCCCGGCCGTCGGCCGACGACAGCACCTGGTGGCCGCCCGGGTCGGCGACGGCGGTGGCCAGCAGCGGGTAGAGCAGGCCGACGCTGGACTGGCCGCCGAGGGCCTGGACCTCCTCACCCGAGGGCTGGTAGCTGGCCTGGATCCGGTAGGCGTTGCCGGCGGTGACGAGGCCGGAGGGGACCGGCCCGAGGGTCGCCGGGTCGACCGGGTCGACCGTCACCTCGACGCCGGTCTGGCCCGACCGGGCCGGCACCGCCCCCTCGCTCAGGACCAGGTTGATCTGCCCGTCGCTGGTCGAGAAGGCGCCGAGCTGGGACCCCTCGGGGGTGAGGTCGAGCGTGAAGCGGGCCGAGGCCGGCGGCCTGTTGCTGGCGGCCAGCTCCGGGGGCGGGTTGACCCAGCGGTAGGGCGTCGGCGGGGCCAGCCCGTCCAGCAGCGGGCGCCTGGTCAGGACGCTGGCCCGCCCGCTGACGGCCGCTCCGGCCAGGTACAGGGCGATGATCCCGAACCCGGCCAGGAGCGCCAGCCCGGACCGGGTCCGGGAGGCGCCGCTGCCGGGGCTGCTCATCGGGAGGGGCGGATGGCCGACAGCTTGGCGGTGGCGAACTGGTTGGGCCAGACCACGTCGCGCCGGTTCTCCTTGGTCCACTCCCAGATGACGCTGGCCGCCCGGAGGTTGGCCCCGGCGTCGGCACCGCCCGGTGGGGCGAACTCGATGCCGCTGCCGTTGGGCAGGGCGCCGGCCGGGACCCTGACCCGGCGGGCGGCGGCGGCCACGTCGGCCGGGGCCAGGGAGCTGGCCTCGGGGAGGACGTGGCGGAACAGGGCCCAGGCCCCGGAGAAGCCGGCCAGGGCGGCCGCGCTCATCGAGTGGCCGTAGGCCTCGCGGTAGGCGGCGTCGGCCCGCTCCAGCAGGGCCTGGGCGTCGGGGGCGAGCCCCTCGGGGTTGATCCCGTGGGTGTCGGGCTTGTCGGAGGCGAACAGGCCGACGGCGTCCTTGCCGAGCAGGGCCCCGAACTCGGGCATGCAGTAGCTGGAGGAGGTGCCGATGCTGGCCATCAGGGGCAGGTGCTGGCGGACCTGCTCCTTGCGCAGGGCCACCCCGTCCTCCAGGTAGGCGACCACGAACAGCACGTCG
This sequence comes from Actinomycetes bacterium, assembly GCA_036259695.1. Classification (GTDB taxonomy): domain Bacteria; phylum Actinomycetota; class CALGFH01; order CALGFH01; family CALGFH01; genus CALGFH01. The sequence continues at coordinate 6,585 of DATABK010000226.1, forward strand.
GGTCGGGCGGCGGCGATCTTCGCCACCAGCTTGGCCGGGTCGTAGCGGCGGGGGTCGTAGGCGACGTCGGCCACGGTCTTGAGATTTCGGTCGCGCAGCTCGGCCCGGGCGCCGTCGGCCACGGCCGAGCCGTACACGTCGTCGACGGCGGCGATGGCGAACCGCAGCGAGGAGGCGGGCCGGCCCAGCCGAGGGGCCAGCTGGTCGGCGACGAAGCGGATGGCCCCCCGGCCCAGCAGCCCCCCGGTCGGGGCGACCCGGAACACCAGGTCGCCCTCGCCCGGCCCGGCCAGCTTGCCCACGGCCCCGGTCTCCCAGAACAGTGACCCGTGCCCGGCGGCGGCGGTGGCCGCCGGGCTCGAGATGGTGCTGCCGTAGCTGCCCAGGACCAGGTCGACCCCCCGGTCGGCCAGCGCCTTGATCGCCCCCGGGGCGGCGTCGGCCTCGGGCACGTCGACCTGTTCGACCACCACCGGCCGCCCGCCGACACCGCCCTCGGCGTTGACCAGCTCGGCCGCGACCCGGACCCCGTGGTACTCGTCGACCCCGCCCATGCCCTGGGTGCCGCTCAACGGGTAGATGGCCCCGACCCGCACCGGCTCGGGCGGGTCGCTGGTGCAGGAGGCGGCCAGCAGCAGGGCGAGAAGGACGACGAGGGGGCGCAGGTGGCGCATGGTCTCAGGTCACCGCCAGGAGGTTGGCAACAGCGTGCGTGACGGCCGGAACCGTCCAGCGGCCGGAAGCGTACCGCTGCCACGACAGCAACAGCGCGGCCCCCAGGTCGACGGGCATCGCCGCCCACCCGTACGCCGGCAGGTGTATCACCGCGAACACCCCGGCACTCCCAACCACGGCGACCACGATCCCGAACCGGAGCAGCCGCTCGTACAGCACCCGCCGGAACAGCGCCTCCTCGGCCACCGCCGCCGCCAGCGCGAGCCCGACCGCGATCCCCCCGGCCCGCCGGTCCGCCACCGGCCCAGCCACGATGGCGGCGCCCGCCACCGCCACCAGCCCGAGCGGCAGCGGCACCTTCCAGCCGAGGGGGGCCGGGTCCCTTGGGTCATTGGCCCTCCCGCGCACCGCCACCGCCACGACGAGCAGGAGGAGGTAGCCAAGGCCGAGCACCGGCACCGCCAACGGCGACGCTCCCAGGGTGGGCCGGACGAGGAGGAAGAGCAGCCCAGCGGCGACAACCACCCAGGCCCAGGGGGCCGCCGATGCCCGCTGCGACTGGAACGGCCCGGGAGCCCCGGCGATCCCGGGGACCCCGGGGACCCCGGCGGTTCTGGGGACCCCGGCGGTTCTGGGGGCTCCGGGGGCTCCGGGGGCTGTGGATACCCGCGGCCCTCTCAGGCGC
>DATABK010000227.1:0-7555 GCA_036259695.1 Actinomycetes bacterium
CCGCCGAGCTTCAGGTGCCCGTCTCACCTGGCGAAACATCTGGTATGGGAAAGCACCGGGTGGGGACGTCCGCCCTCACGGCCGCCATTCTGGCGCCCGTCGCCGTGCTCCTGCTCGGGCCGATCCGCGACCTTTCGCCGCCGGCCGGTCCCATGCGCCTGCCCTGGCCGGTCCTGGCGGCCCTGTTCGCCGCCGCTGTGCTGCTCAGGGTCCACATCCAGTTCCGGCGCGAGGTCCACTCGGTCAACCTGGTCGAGCTGCCCCTTGTCCTTGGCCTGCACCTGGTCGGCCCGGCCGGGCTGATCGCCGCCCAGCTGGCCGGGTCGATCCCGGCCCTGGTCCTCGGCTCCCGCCAGACCGGCCGCAAGCTCGCCTTCAACCTGGCCCTGTCGCTGCTGGAGGCCTGCCTGGCGAGCGTCGTCTTCGCGGCCGTCCTGAACGGCGGCGACCCCGACGGCACCCGAGGCCTGGCCGCCACCTTCACCGCCGTCCTGGCCACCGACCTGGTCAGCGCCGCGCTGGTGATGGCCGCCATTCGGCTCAACGACGGCCAGGTCGCCCGACGCGACGTCCTCCAGGCCCTGGTCACCGGGGCCGTGGCCGCCATAACCACCGGCAGCCTGGCCATGGTCGCGGTGGTCGTCCTGCGCCACGACCGGCAGGTGGCCTGGCTGCTGCCCGTGGTCGCCGGCACCTTGTTCCTCGCCTATCGGGCCTATGCGTCCCTGCGCGAGCAGCACGAGCGCCTGCGGCGGCTGCACCGCTTCACCCGGGTGGTCAGCCGCGCTGAGCAGTCCGGCACGGTCAGCGCGACGATCCTGGCCCAGGCCCGCGAGCTGCTCCGGGCGGAACGCGCCGAGCTGATCTTGTTCAGCGACGGCCGGCCGCGGGTCCGGACCACCCTGGGACCCGACGACACTCTTGACAGTGGCCCGGTGAGCGATCAGGCCGCCGCCGCCGCTCTACTTGCCAGGTGCCTTGCCGAGGAGGGTGTGACCCTGCAGGTAGCCACCGTCGATCACCCGGAGCTCCGCGAGGCGCTGGAACGCCGCGGCGTCGTCAACGCCATGGTGGCCCCGCTGCGCGACGCCACCGGACCCGTCGGCACGCTGCTGGTCGCCAATCGCCTGGGCGAGGTCAGCGCCTTCGGCGGTCAGGACCGCACCCTGCTCCAGACCCTGGCCGGCCAGGCCGGGGTGGCCCTGGAGCGCAGCCGCCTGATCGACGACCTGCGCCGGGAGGCGGCCGAGCGCGAGCACCAGGCCCTCCACGACGGCCTCACCGGGCTGGCCAACCGGGCCCTGTTCAACGAGCGAGTCCGCCAGGCCATCGCCGCCCTCGGCCCGAACGCCTCCCTGGCCGTACTGCTGGTCGACCTGGACCGGTTCAAAGAGGTCAACGACACCCTCGGCCACTCCACCGGCGACCTGGTCCTGCGCGAGCTCGGGGCCCGGCTGCAGCGCAGCCTGCCCGACAGCCACACCATCGCCCGGCTCGGCGGCGACGAGTTCGCCGTGCTGGTCCCGGCCGTCCCCGACCGGGAGGCCGCCCTCGGGGCCGCCCGCACCGTCCGGGCCCAGCTGGAACGGCCCCTGGCCACCGAGGAGCTGGAGCTCCAGGTCGCCGGCAGCATCGGCATCGCCCTCTGCCCCGAGCACGGGGCCGACCCGGGCCTGCTGCTGCAGCGGGCCGATGTGGCCATGTACGCCGCCAAGGCCGCCCACTCAGGCATCGAGGTCTACGCGGCCGACCGCGACCAGTACAGCCCGCGGCGGCTGGCCCTGATCACGGGCCTCCGCTCGGCCATCGAACGGCAGATCCTCACCGTCGTCTACCAGCCCAAGGCCGAACTGGCGGACGGCCGGGTGGTCGGCATGGAAGCCCTACTGCGCTGGCACGACCCCGACCATGGGCCGGTCCCACCCGACGAATTCATCCCCATCGCCGAGTCGACCGGCCTGATCGCCGCCCTCAGCCGCTATGTGCTGGAGGTTGCCGCCGACCAGGCGCGGGCCTGGATCGACCAGGGGATGTCCGTCGGGATGGCGGTCAACCTCTCGGTCCGCAACCTGCTCGAGCCCGGCCTGGTCGACCGCATTCACCGGCTGCTGACCAAGACCGGGATGCCACCGGGCCTGCTCACCCTGGAGATCACCGAGGGGGCGGTGATGACCGACCCGGCGGCCACGATCGCGGTGCTGCGCCAGTTGAGCGCCGCTGGGGTGCGGCTGTCGATCGACGACTTCGGCACCGGCTACTCGTCGCTGGCCTACCTCAAGCGGCTCCCGGTCCATGAGGTCAAGCTCGACAAGGCCTTCGTGATCGGCATGACCTCTGACCCCAACGACGCAGCCATCGTCCGCTCGACCGTCGAGCTGACCCGCAACCTGGGGCTGCGCATGGTCGCCGAGGGGGTCGAGGACCAGGCAACCTGGCAAGCGCTCGGCGCTCTGGGCTGCGAACTGGCCCAGGGCTACCACCTGGCCCCGCCCATGCCCCCCGACCAGGCGACCGTATGGCTGCGTCGACACCTGGAGCAGCGAACCTCCGCCAGCGCCCTGGCCGGGTCGCGATCTCCGCAGCGAGACCGCTGACCCGGCTAGCCGCCTTCCCAGAGCTTCTTGGCGGAGGAGAACGCGCCCTCGCCCATCTTCTTGCCCTTTGCCATTGTCGCGGGCGTAGACGTCGCCGAACTGCCAGTGGATCCCGCCGTAGCGGCGCGACATGCCCGCCTGGTTGGAGGCGTCCTCGAACCGCGCCCAGGGCGCAGCGATTAAGGCCACCAATACCCCCGCTGGGACCCAGGGGCACGCACGGACACCAACGGGCACGAGCGACCAGCCCCGTGGTCTAGATCCGTTTGATTGTCGCCAACCAGGCCGGTGCGCCGTCGTCGTGGTATCTCGTCTGAACCCGGTCCGGTTCGATGGCGGCGACCTTCCACCCATTGCCGGGGCTGAACGCCGCTCTCAGCCCTTCCTGACTGATGGGGTGCGGGCCAGGATCGGGACCATCGTCACTGAAGCACAACACATACAGGGTTCCATCGTGCTCGGTCGCCGACGCGAGACTCGCCACATATCGCGGTCGCTCGTCGCCGTCGAAGGTGTGGAACAGTCCGCAGTCCAGCACCGTCGCAAACCTGCGCCCCAAACGCTCCAGCTGGAACGCGTCAGCCGCAGCGAACTCAACCTCGATCCCACGGTCGTCGGCCTTCGCTCGGGCGATCGCCAGTGCCGTCTCAGCCACGTCAACGCCCAGAACCGACAATCCCAGCGAGGCGAGGTGAAGCGCGTTCTCGCCGGTCCCGCAGCCCGCATCAAGCACCGCTCCGGCGAATCCGCCTTCGGATGCCAACCGCACGATGGCCGGCTGCGGCCGGCCAACATCCCAAGGCGCAGGGCCGTCGTGGTACGACGCGTCCCAGGGCAGTCCCGTCAGCCGTTCGTGACTGGTTGGACGCCGACCACTGAACGGATCCTCAGCGAGGGTTCCTGATCGCTCGGACAACGTCGTCCCCTTCCTGCAACTGATCGTGCCACCTCATCGTGGCACGCCAATCCACAGGTCCTGACTACCCCTCAACTGGCTACCGGTCGGTGGCCAACGTCGCCGGTCATCGCAGAACGGGGAACACCGCGACCTGGCTTCGGCCGGTGGCAAGCTCGATGAAGTCCACCGGCGGCGTCATCGTGGCCACCAGCCCCACCGTGTGCTCCAGGCCGGCCCGAGGCACATCGGGCGGCACCTCCAGGGCGCGCTGCAGGTCCAGTTGGACGGTGGCCTCCAGGATGCCGATGCCGACCGCCTCGGCTGGTGGCGATCCCGCCGGGTCGGTTGAACTCGCCCAGCAACCCGGTGGTGCTGGCATGGGTCGGGGCGACCTGGCCCACCTGGCCGACCAGGTGGGCGAACCCAACCGGCCAGTGGCCGCGTGGGCGTACAGCATCCGCACCCCAGCGTGGTCAGCCGGTCCTCCGGGGTCATCTGCGGACTCTACCGGTGCTGTTGTCAGTCCCGCCTGCCCGGTCACGGCTCTGCCCTCCTGTTGGCTACGGGTCAGCGCTGCCCGTCGCCCTGATCGTGGTCGCCGTCGCCACAGCGCAGGCTTGGGCCCAAGTTCCTCGGCCACGACGTCTTCCGCCTTCGTTGCCGTGGCCGGGCTGTTGCCGGGTGGCCATGGCTGCCATCCTGTTGGGCATGAGTGGATCAGACCCCAAGGCGGATCTTCGTCGCTACCTCCAGGCCGGCCGGGAGGCCTTGCTGTGGAAGCTGGATGGGCTCTCGGAGTACGACATCCGCCGCCCGATGGTGCCGACCGGCACCAACCTGCTGGGCATCGTCAAGCACGTGGCCAGCGTCGAAGCGGGGTACTTGGGCGAGACGTTCGGCCGGCCGTTCCCAGAGCCGTTGCCGTGGTTGGACGACGGCGCCGAAGCCAACGCCGACATGTGGGCCACCGCCGAGGAGTCGCGGGAGCAGATCGTCGGCCTGTACCACCGGGTCTGGGCGCACTCGGACGCCACGATCGAGGCGCTGCCATTGGATGCCATCGGCCGCGTTCCGTGGTGGCCGCCGGATCATAGCGAGGTCACGCTGCACCGGATCCTGGTGCATATGATCGCCGAGACCGACCGGCACGCTGGCCAGGCCGACATCGTCCGGGAGCTCATCGACGGGGCGGTTGGGCTGCGGGTGGGCAACGACAACATGGCGCCCGGCGACCGGGCCTGGTGGGAGAGCTATCGCAGTCACTTGGAACGTGTCGCCAAGGAGGCTGGCTCGGCCTGAGCGATCCCGCCGACCCCGACCTTGATCGCCGGCCCTCGACCACCCACGTCGCTACTGGTCCTAGCTCCGCGTCGTCCTTTTCCTGGTCATGGTGGCCGTCGCCCACCGAAGGCTCGGCCCCAGCTCCTCGACCACCACCTCCACGACCGAGCGGGCGGCATCCTCAGCCATCCAACTGCGCTGCTGGAGCCGGCCCATGACCACGACCCGGCTGCCCTTCTCCAGCGACTGCTCGGCCGGTGGCTGCGGGAGCGCCGCAACCCCTATGCGGGGCTGTCGCTCCAGGAGGTCTACGAGGGCCTGGCCCGGACCAGGCTGCGACGCCGGCCGGGCGAGCGGGTCCGGTACTCCAACCTCGGCGCCGGGCTGCTGGGTGAGGCGCTGGCAGGAGCGGCCGGCCAGCCGTACGAGGAACTGGTCCGGGAGCGGATCTGCCTGCCCTCGGCATGCCCGACACGGTCGTCGACCCCTTGCGGAGCAGGCCGCCCGGCTGGCCGGCGCCGGGGATCTGCGCTCCACGGCCAGCGACATGCTGCGGTTCCTGGAGGCCAACCTGGACCCGCCCCGGGCCCCGCTCGCGGGCCCGCTGGAGCGCATCCAGCAGCCGCGACACCCGATGGCCAGGGGGATGGGGATGGGGCTCGGCTGCCTGCTGGTCCGCTCGCGCGAGCCCGCTGGCCCACTGCTCTGGCACAACGGCTTCCGCAGCTTCGTGGGCGTCCTCAGGGAGCGCGGCATCGCCGTGGTCGTGCTCAGCAACACCGCCTGGTCGGTCGACCGGCTCGGCTTCCGGCTCGTGCGGGCCCTGTCGACCGGCCGCCTAGGTCCGGAACCCGGTCAGCGGGGGAACCGGGTCTCGTCGGCGTCGGGGCCCGGCTCGCTGAAGCGCTCCCTCCGGAGGTACAGGTAGACGCCGACGACGACGCCGGCGGTCGGGCCGAGCAGCCACATCCCCGAGGGGGCTCCGAGTACGAAGGGCGCCGACAGCAGCAGCGCGAACAGCACGGCGGAGCCGACGCTGGACCCGAGGGCCGCCCAGTCGACGCGCGGAAGGCTTCTGGTCACTGCCCACTCCTTCGCCCGGGACGCAAGGCCATCGTAGGCCGTCAACCGTGGGCGGCGACGGCGGGCCCTGGCGCGCGTGGTCAGGAGTCGAGTTGGTTGGTGGACCCGCTTGCGGCTGGGGGTCGGGCATGCAGCACCGTCCGGCCAGCTTCCCCCGCCCTGGGCCTGGTGGGAGAACGAGGCTCCCGCCACGAGGGCCGCTTGCCGGCCCGTTCCAGGCACCCGCGATGCGTCCTGCTCTCCTCTTTGGAGCCACCCACACAAGAGTGGAAGTGGGAGAACACGAGACCGCTGGCTGCTGCGGGCGAGGACAGCGGCAGAGCAGTCAGCCGGAGCAGTCCAGGCCACCCGGAAACTCCATCGGGCCGATGGGGCCAGAGATGACACCTGCTGCGACCCTCATCGGCGGCGGCCGGCTCTGGTCGTCACGCCTGGACCGGATGGGCGTCCAGGAAGCTGGCCAGGTCGCTGCCGTGGACCTGCCAATGCTGACGGTTAAGGCTAGCCGGATCGGCCTCGGTGCACGCGGGGCCGGCGTGGTGGGCGGCACGCAGATGGCCAACCAGCTCATGCCGGTCCTGCAGGAAGCTCTCCCAAGTGTCCAGGAAGGAGCGGATGGTCTTGATAATCCCTAGGCCTTCCTCGATCGAGTGGTCAAGGATGGCCATCGTCAGCTGCTGCAAGAGCTCTGGGGGCAGGGTCCGGTCGTCGGGCATGGTTCCCCCCGGGCGGGTCACGGGGCCGCGGGTGGCGTTGATCGCCGGCCGCCGAGTGCTGTCGTCGGTGGGCATCGGCCTGGCGGGCCAGCTGGAGTTGCTCGGCCAGGGCCGGGCTGGCTGACCGGAGGACCAGCTCGCCGCCCTTGCGGCGGGTCCATTCCGACACCCTGGCCAGGATCTCGACCCCGGCCGAGTCGATCAGGATCATGACCCGCAGGTCGAGCACGATGTGATGGTGGCCCTGGCCGACCAGGTAGCTGAGGTACTGCCAGAGCTGGCCAGCGGTCTGGGTGTCGATGTCGCCGCGGACGGTGACGATCACGTCGCCGTCGGGCGGGGTGGTGGCGGACTGCAACAGTGGGGCCATGGTGGCCTCCTTGCCGGGGAGCGACGTGACCGGCCGGTCAGCCGCCTCACTCCACAGGCGGAATCGATCCGGCGCTACGGGGTGGCGGCCGGTCCGACGTTGGCGGCTTGGGGGCCCTTGCGACCCTGGGTGATGTCGAACTCGACGGCCTGGCCATCCTGCAGCGAGCCGCCGTCCTGGATGGCGCTGGCGTGGACGAAGACGTCGTCACCCGACTCAGGTTTGATGAAGCCGTAGCCCTTGTTGGCGTCGAACCACTTCACGGTTCCAACCGTCATGCTGGCTGTCCCTCCCTCCGGTGTCGCACGGGTCTCCACCATGGCGACGCCCGGATAATGCGAGCGGCTAGCTGCCCAGTTCGAGGTCCTTGGCCTGCCCGGCCCGTGCCCTGGCCAGCTTGCGCCGGTCGGCTGGCAAGGGCTGGCCGTCGGTCACGTCCTTGGCCACATCGGCCAACCGGCGGGTCGAGGACCGGGCCGCCCCCAGCAACCGCTCAAACGCCGTCTGGGCGTCCACGTGTTCGCGGCCCATCAGCACCCCCTTGGCCTGCTCGATCAGCCAGCGGTGCTCCAGGGCGGCCTCGAGCTGGTCGGCCAGCCGCCCCTTGACCTGG
>DATABK010000228.1:0-1600 GCA_036259695.1 Actinomycetes bacterium
CCGTCCAGGGCCCGGCCGGGCCGCTGCTGGTCGCCTACAACGGCCGGGGGATCTCGGCCACCGCCCCGGCCACCGACGCGGCCGGCTTCGCCGAGCGGTTCCAGGCCCGGTTCCGGCGGCCCCTGCGGCCGGCCGACCGGACCCCGGCCCGGCTGGTCGCCCAGGTCGAGCGGCTCCTCGACCCCGGCCGCCGCGGCGGCGCACCCCAATATGACCTGCGCGGGACCAGCACCTTCGAGCAGGCCGTGCTGGCCAAGGCCCAGGAGATCCCCCCCGGCCAGGTGCGCCCGTACGCCTGGGTGGCCGGCGAGCTCGGCCAGCCGGCGGCCGTCCGGGCGGTCGGGGCGGCGCTGGGCCGCAACCCGATCCCGGTGCTGATCCCCTGCCACCGGGTGGTCGGCAGCGACGGCCGCCTGACCGGGTACGCCTGGGGGGTCCCCTACAAGCGGGCCCTGCTCGCCGCCGAGGGCGCCGACCCCGAGGAGCTGGAGCGCCTCGGCCGCCGCGGCACCCGGTTCTTCGGCAGCGACACCACCCGCATCTACTGCTACCCGACCTGCAGCCACGCCCGCCGGGTCACCGACGCCCATCGCATGACCTTCACCGGCGCCGCCCAGGCGACCGCCGCCGGCTACCGCCCCTGCCGGGTCTGCCGGCCGCCGGCCCTGGCCACGTAGCCGCGGCGGCGCAGGGCCCGGAGCGCCTGCTCGGCCTGCTGGACCGGCAGCAGCTCGTCGAGGACGTCGGCCACACGCTCGTTGCGGTGCTCGAACTCCAGGCCCTGGCTGGCCTCGGGGAGCTCGCGGGCGCGCCGATCGGCGGCGTCCAGGGCGGCGGCGGTGGCCGCCTGGGCGCCGGCCAGGGCCGGGTGGTCCCAGGCGGGCAGCTCGGCCCGGGCCGCCTCCAGGCCGGCCAGGAACCCGGCCACGCTGGCCTCGAGGGGCGCCCCCGGGCGGCGGGCCGAGGGGACGGTGGCCAGCAGGGCCCGGCTCCCCTGGTCGAGGGCGTCGGCGAAGCGCAGGAACCCCGCCCAGGCCGCCTCCACCGCCGGGTCGGCCGGCGAGCGCCTCCACACGTCCGCGACCTCCCATAGGATGACGACCCCGAGCTTGCCGGTCCGACGATACCCACACGGAGCACGCGATGCCGCGCCTGGCCCTGTCCCCGGTTCCCCCTGAGCGGGCCGACGCCGACCTGCTGGTGCTGCCGGTGGCCGAGGGCCCGGCCGGCCCGGTGGCCCCGCCGGTGACCGCGGCCGTGCTCGAGCGGCTCGGGGCCGACCTGGCCGCCATCACGGGCGGGGCCGGGCGGTTCGCCGGGAAGCTGGACGACGTGCTGGTCGTGCCGGGCTACGGTGCCCTGGCCACCCCGGCGGTGCTGCTGGTCGGGGTCGGGCCCGACGACCGGCGCACCCCCGAGACCCTGCGCCGGGCCGCCGCCGTGGCCGTGGCCGCCGCCGGCCGGGCGTCCACCCTCGCGGTGGCCCTCCACCGCAGCGGCGGCACCGATGCCTCCGGCGCCGCCCTGGCCGCCGTGGCCGAGGGGACCCTGCTGGCCGCCTACCGGTTCCAGCGCCACAAGTCGGCCCCCGATCCCGACC
>DATABK010000229.1:0-1917 GCA_036259695.1 Actinomycetes bacterium
GAGATGGCGGCCCGCCATCTCGGTGGTCCTGCTGGCGCTCGGGATGTGGACCTTCCACCGCCTCCAGGCCGATTTCGCCGAGGAGCTGTAGTGGCCCCACCGACGATCGTCGCCGCCGGGGTCGGCAAGCGCTTCCTGCTCCACCACAAGCGGGCGACCAGCCTCAAGGAGCGGCTGCTGCTGCACCGCCAGTCCAGCTCGGAGGAGTTCTGGGCCCTGCGCGACGTCGACCTCGAGATCGGGGCCGGCCAGACCGTCGGGCTGATCGGCCCCAACGGCTCGGGCAAATCGACCCTCTTGAAAGTCCTGTCGGGCATCCTGGCCCCGACCACCGGCACGGTCACCGTCCGGGGGCGGATCGCCTCGCTGCTGGAGTTGGGGGCCGGCTTCAACGGCGAGCTGACCGGCCGCGAGAACGTCTTCCTGAACGCGGCCATCCTCGGCCTGAGCCGCCGCGAGACCCAGCGCTACTTCGACGACATCGTCGCCTTCGCCGAGCTCGAGCCGTTCATCGACAACCAGGTGAAGCACTACAGCTCCGGGCAGTACGTGCGCCTCGGCTTCGCCGTGGCCGTCCACGTCGACCCCGACATCCTGCTCGTCGATGAGGTCCTGGCCGTCGGCGACGAGTCGTTCCAGCGCAAATGCCTGGCCAAGATCGGCGAGTTCCAGGAGCACGGCTGCACCATCCTGTTCGTCACCCACGCCCTCGACCTGATCCCCAAGATCTGCAGCCGGGGGGTGGTGCTGGACCACGGCCGGGTGCTGCACGACGGCGACCCGGTGGAGGCCGCCGAGCGGCTGCGGAGCCTGCTCGGCACCGGCGCCGACCAGTCCGGCGGCGGGTCCGGCCTCGGTGCCGACCGCCCGCGGGTCACCGCCGTGCGCCTGTTCGACCCGGCCAGCGGGGCCGCCAAGGGCCACTTCCGGGGCGGGGAGGCGATGGCGGTCGAGTTCGACGTGGCCATCCCCGACGGCGCCCCGCCGGTGGTGGTCCGGATGGCCGTGACGGGCCCGGCCGACGTGCCGCTGTGGGTGATGACCTCCGAGCCGCTGCACCCCGGGCCCGACGGCCTGGCCACCGTCCGCTTCACCGTCAAGGAGCTGCCGCAGATCAAGGGCATCTACGCCTTGGCGGTGGCCGTCCGTGACCCGGCCAGCAACCTGACCTACGATGCCCGCCGGTACAGCGAGGCCTTCATGGCCGTCGGCGACACCGACACCGGCGTGCTCGAGGTCGGCTGGACCGCCGAGCAGGCCGAACACCAAGTCGAGCGTTAGGAGAGGTCCTTGGCCGTGGCCGAGCCACTGGTGACCGTGGTCGTGCTCAACTGGAACGGCGCCCACCTGCTGGGCGACTGCCTGCGGGCGCTGGCCGCCCAGGACGTGCCCGAGGGGCGGATGCAGACCTGGGTGGTCGACAACGCCTCCAGCGACGGCTCCCTGGCCCTGCTGGCCGAGGAGTTCCCCTTGGTGCGGGTCATCGCCAACGACCGCAACGACGGGTTCGCCGGGGGCAACAACCTCGCCCTGCGGGAGGTCACCACGCCGTTCGTGGCCCTGGTCAACAACGACGCCCGGCCCCAACCAGATTGGCTCAGGCGGCTCCTTGAGCCGTTCTCGGAGCCCGGGGCCGAGCGGCTGGGGGCGGTCTCGGCCAAGATCGTCTTCCTGCCCCGGTTCCTGGCCGTCGAGCTGACCACCCCGGGGTTCGTGCCCGGCACCCTCGACACGCGCGAGTTGGGGGTGCGGATCTACCGGGTCGAGGTCGACGGGACCGACGTGACCGAGCGGGTCCTCTGGGACCGGGTCGCCTACGGGCCGGAGGGGGAGGGGCCGGGCCGCTTCCGCTGGACCCGCCGGGCCGGGATGCTGCTCATCCCGGTCGACCGGGCCGCTCCTGAAGCTGGGCCGCTG
>DATABK010000230.1:0-3709 GCA_036259695.1 Actinomycetes bacterium
GGGGGGCGGGGGGGGGGGCGGCCGGCCGCCCAGCTGCGGCTGCTCGGGGTCGACCTGGGCCGGCGCAGCGAGATCCTCGGCGGCTACCCGATCACCCGCGAGATCAAGCTGTACCTGATCGCTCTGGCCGTCCTCGTGGTCCTGGCCGTGCCGGCCAAGAACCTGGCCCGCTCGGCCGTCGGCCGGGCCTTCGCGGCCGTCCGCGACCGCGACCTGGCCGCCGAGGTCATGGGCGTCTCGTTGACCCGCCACAAGCTGATCGCCTTCACCGTCTCGTCGTTCTACGCCGGCATCGCCGGGGCGCTGCTGCCGACGGTCACCGGGTTCATCGAGCCGGGCAGCTTCAACCTGCTGCTGTCGGTCCAGTTCCTGGCCATGATCCTGATCGGCGGGGTCGCCACCTTGTCCGGGTCGCTGCTGGGGGCGGCGTTCGTGATTCTGCTGCCCCGGCTGGTCGAGGAGCTGCCCCGGTTCCTGCCCTTCGTGACCGGCGAGTCCACCGGCGGCGTCCTCACCACCTTCCAGCTCCAGACGATGCTGTACGGGGTGCTGATCGTGGTGTTCCTGATCGCCGAGCCAAGGGGGCTGTTCGGCATCTGGGTGCGGGTCCGCAACTACTGGAGAGCCTGGCCGTTCTCGTACTAGCCAAGGAGGCACCCATGGCCGGCATCGGCAACCGCAGGACCCTCGTCGTACTCGCCGTGCTCGCGTTGCTGCTGACCGCCTGCCAGGGGGGCGAGACCGGCGGGGGCGGGCAGGCCGCGGGGGTCAAGACCGACATCGGGGTGACCACCGACCCCTGCCCGGGCGGCAACCCCGACCGCGACTGCATCTACCTGGGAGTCCTGTCGGACCTCACCGAGGGGCCGTTCCGGGCCCTGGCCGTGCCCATCACCGAGGGCCAGAAGGCGTTCTGGAAGCGGGTCAACGACCAGGGCGGCATCGGCGGCCGCTACGACGTCGACATCGCCACCTACACCCGCGACAACAAGTACAACCCCCAGGAGCACGTGGCCAAGTACCGCGAGATCGAGCCCAAGATCCTCGCCCTGGGCCAGACCCTGGGGACCCCGCCGACCCTGGCCGGCCTGCCCCTCTACAAGGAGGCCGACATCATCGCCGCCCCCGCCTCCTGGTGGTCGGGCTGGGAGTTCGAGGACGTCATCCTGGAGAGCGGCTACAGCTACTGCACCGAGGCCATGAACGGCCTCGACTGGGCGTCCGAGGAGTTCGGCAAGCCGGGCACGGTCATGGCCGTCCACTACCCGGGCGACTACGGCGGCGACTCGGCCGCCGGGGTGGCCGAGTGGGCCAAGGCCAACGGGGTCGACTTCCAGGTCGAGACCCACGCCGTCCAGACCACCCCCAACGCCCAGGCCGGCAACCAGGACGCCGCCGTCGAGCGCATTCTCAGGTCCGATCCCGACGTGGTCATGGTCGCCACCGGCCCGGCTGAGATGGCCGAGATCGTCGGCAAGGCGGCCGCCCAGGGCTTCAAGGGCCGCTTCATCGGGTCGGTCCCGACCTACAACCCGGCCCTCCTCAAGAGCGAGGCCGCCCCGGCCATCAAGGCCCTCTACCACTTCGTCGCCCCTTGGGGCCCCTGGGGCTCCGACACCCCCGCCCACCAGGCCATGGAGCAGGCCGCCGGGGGCAAGGCCCCGGCCAACGACGGCTACACCTTCGGCTGGATCTGGTCCTACCCGCTCAAGGCCGTCCTCGAGCGGGCCGTCCAGAACGGCGACCTCACCCGCGCCGGCGTCCGCGCCGCCGTCACCCAGGTCACCGTCGACTACGAAGGTGCCCTCCCCGACAAGACCTACAACGGCGAGCCCAACCAGACCGCCGTCCGCCAGGCCCTGATCGCCAAGCCCGACGAGAACGCCCCCCTCGGCTCCTCCGTCCACAAGGACTTCTTCGTCGGCCCCACCGCCGAGAACTTCGACTTCACCAAGCCCTGCGTCGCCGCCGGCTGATCCAACCGAACCCGCCGGCTGTCTGTCCCCGCCGTGCCGGGAGCCGCACCCCGGCTCCCGGGCGGCCTTCCACCCACCCGGTCCCGCGCCCGACGGGTCCAGGGTTTATGCGCGCGCCATCTGGGCACCAAGACCTGAACGACGCGCCTGAGGCGACGGAAGACGCAACCATGGCCGAGCTGCGAACGCCCGCGGCTGGGCCGGCCGGTGACCAGTCCGAGGCGCTGCTCGCCGAGTACGAGGCAGAAAAGCCGGCCCGCCATCTGACCGGTCCTGTCAGGCTGGCCGTGTCGGCGGCCGGGTTCGGGTTGTCCTGCTACGCGATCTGGTGGGTGCTGGACCCACAGCCCGCCCAGCAGTACCGGATGACCTTCCTGGCCGTCGCTCTGGGCATGACGTTCCTGGTCTACCGGCCCTGGACACGCCGGCGGGAACGGGCGGCGCCGGCCGGTGAACCCGGGCGGGACGAGCGGCTCGAGCGACCTGGGAGCGGGCAGTCCGACAACCCGGGGGTGCTGGACTGGCTGCTGGCGGCCGCCGCCGTCGTCGTCATCGCCTGGCCGCTGCTCGACTTCGACGCGTTCGTGCGCCGTGCCGTGCGGCCGACCACCACCGACATCGCCCTGGGCCTGGCCGCCATCGTGCTGGTGCTGGAGGCGACCCGCCGTACCGTCGGCTGGGTCCTGCCCGCCGTCTGCCTGACCTTCCTCGCCTACGCCTACTACGGCAACCTCATCCCCGTCGGGTACCTGCTCGGCCACGTCGGCTATGACGCGGACCGGCTGGTCGGCCAGACGTTCATGGGCGTGGAGGGCATCTTCGGCGTGCCCCTGGACGTGGCCGCCACCTACATCGTGCTGTTCACCATCTACGGCGCGGTGCTGGAGTACTCGGGCGCCGGCCGCTACTTCATCGATGTCAGCTTCGCCGCCTTCGGCAGGTCGGCGGCGGCGCCGGCCCGCACCGTGACCCTGGCCGGGTTCCTCCTCGGGACGGTGTCCGGGTCGGGGGTGGCGACCACGGTCACGCTCGGCTCGGTGGCCTGGCCGGTGCTGCGCCGGGCGGGCTACCCGCGCGACCAGGGCGGCGGCATCCTGGCCGCCTCCGGCATCGGCGCGATCCTGTCGCCGCCAACCCTGGGGGCGGCCGCGTTCATCATCGCCGAGTTCCTGAACGTCAGCTACCTCAAGGTGCTGCTGTTCGCCACCATCCCCACCGTCCTGTACTACCTGGGCATCGTGCTGGCCATCGAGGCCGACTCCCGCCGCTTCCGCACTCGGGCGGTGGCGCTGGACACGCCGCCGCTCGGCCGCCTACTGCTGCGCTGGGGCTACCACTTCAGCTCGTTGTTCCTCATCGTGATCCTGATGGCGCTCGGCCTGTCACCGTTCCGGGCGGTGCTGTACGCCACCGTCGCCGCCTTCCTGCTGTCGTTCCTGGACCGCTCGACCTGGATGACCCCCAGGCGCGCATGGGAGGCCCTGGCCGCCGGCGCCACCGGCGTGCTGCCGGTGGCGGCCACGACCGCGGCCGCCGGCATCATCGTCGCGGTCGTCACCCTGACCGGGCTGGGGCTGAAGGTCAGCTCGATCATCGTCGACCTGGCCGGCGGGCGACTGTTGCTCGCCGCCCTCTACTCGGCCGTCGCCGTGCTCGTCCTCGGTCTGGCCGTGCCGGTGACCGCGTCGTTCATCATCGCTGCGGTGATCATCGGCCCGGCCCTGACCACCCTG
>DATABK010000231.1:0-1616 GCA_036259695.1 Actinomycetes bacterium
GGCGGGAACCCGTGTGGCCGTCCCGGCGTCACCATCAGATCGACGCGAGCATCCGGCTACGGAGCTGGTGTCTGGTCCGGGTCAGGAGGCGGCGATGTCGAGTTCGACCACCAGGGCACGGTGGTCGCTGACCGGGGCGGCGACCACCCGGGCGCCCCGGGGCCGGACCACCCCGGCCGGGTCGTTGCGCAGGATGTGGTCGAGCTGCTGGGTCGGGGCGGAGTTGGGCCAGGTCCGGCCCCGTCCGGTCTCGGGCCAGCCGCGCCGGGAGGCAAATAGCAGCACCGTCGAGGGCATGTTGAGGTCACCCGCCAGCAGCCGCGGCGCCGCCCGGGACCCGGCCAGCCCTTGCAGCTCCCGCAGCTGGCGGACGTTATGGCCCTGCCGGTTGGACAGGTGGGTGGCCGCCACCGTGACCGGCCGCGAGCCGACCTGGAGGGTGGCCAGCAGCGCGGTCCGCTGCTCACCCCCGCCGGCCGGGGGGAACCGTAGATGCTCGACCCCCTCCAGGGGCAGCCGCGACACCAGCAGGTTGCCGTAGGCGGGACCGCCCGGGTCGGGGCCGGACAGCGGCCGGAAGTCGTCCCCGATCAGCGCCGGGGCATAGGACCAGAACCAGTCGGCACCCAGGGCCTGGGCGATCACCGCTGGCTGGTCGGCGCGGCCGCTGCGCGCCAATTGGCGGTCGACCTCCTGGACGGCCAGCAGGTCGACCCCCAGGGCCCGGACCCCGGCCACGACCGCGTCCAGGTCGACCTGGTTGGTCTGTTCCCGGCGGGCGCCGGCGATGTTCCAGGTGCCAACACGTAGGCTTGGCATCGCGGCAGCATCCCAGGGCATCTGCCGCTTGGCCAGGGCCAGGCTCGGCGCAAGGACCCCGCCGTGGCGCCAAGCACCGCCCGCGGTCAGCGGGAGCCTCGGGCAGCGCACGCTCCGCCGGTGACCGGCCGCAGCTTCGCCATCACCGTTGCAGCAGCGATGCGGACATCGCCCCAAGGTTCCCGGCTTCGGATCAGCACCGGCCGACCGGCGAGCCCCGCTGCCCACCACCCCGCTCAACGGCTGGGGGCGTCGACCTCGACCTGGACCCCGCCCTTGTCGAGCGACTGCTGGGCGGCCTCCAAGGTGGCGACCACCCGGACGCCGTTCCAGCCGTCGGTGCGGGGGCGGGCGCCGGTGCGGCAGCATTCCAGGAAATGCTCCAGTTCCAAGGCCAGGGGCTCGGTCAGGTCGGTGCGGGGGACATGCAGGTCGCCGCGGCGCAGCCGGAACTGGAACTCCCCGAACCCGCCCCCAACCGGATCGGCGCCCTTGTCATAGACCCGCAGCTTGGCCTCCGAGTCGAGGTCGTCGAACACCACCATCCGCCTTGAGCCGACCACGGTCGTGCGCCGCAGCTTGGACGGATCCAGCCAGGAGACATGCAGGTGGGCCAGGACCCCGCCGTCATAGCCCAGGGTGGCGAAGACCACGTCCTCGACCTCGGCGTGCAGGTAGCGGGCGCCGCGAGCCGACACCCAGCGGGGGGCCGACCCGATCAGGTAGTTGGCGATCGAGACATCGTGGGGGCCGATCGACCACAGGGCGTTGATGTCGGTCTGGATGCGGCCCAAATT
>DATABK010000232.1:0-4748 GCA_036259695.1 Actinomycetes bacterium
CCACCGTCCAGCGCGGCCCCGAGCGCCGGGCAGCGCAGGGGGCGACCCGGACCTCGTCGAAGCGGTAGGCGGCGGCGAGGAACTCGGCCAGTTGCGGGGTCGGGGCGTACAGGGTCCGGTGGCCGGTCGGGTCCTCGACCATCGCGTCGGTCACCACACCATAGGGGGATATGGGCCAGTGGCCGATCACGATCCGGTGGCCGCTGTCGGTGCCCAGGCCGGCGATCCAGCCGCTGAACTCCTCCCGATCCCTCCCCACCGCGCCTCCCAACACCCATGGGGAACCTCATCCGGGTCACCAGCTGGTCCGCCACACCCGCCACAGTGATCTGGGGTCGGACAGCGGGTCGCCGTGGACGAGCACGAAGTCGGCCGGACCATCCTGCTCGAGCACACCGGCCCCGGGCTCCCCCAGCAGCCGTCCGCCGTTGACGGTCGCCGCGGCCAGGGCGTCGTAGGGCTCGAGGCCGGCGGCGACCAGCGTCTCGACCTCCCAGGCGAGCTGGTTGGCACGGAGCGAGCCGCCACCGAAGTCGGTGCCGGCGGCGATCAGCACCCCGGCCGCATGTGCCAGCCGGACCGACTCGTGCGCCGCCTCCCGGCGCTCGGCCAGCCCAGCCCGCCCCTCCGCGGAGGCGAACCGGGGCAGCCCGGTGGTCGTCCCGAACGTGGCCCAGGATTCCATCACCGCCAGCGTGGCCACCAGCGCCGTCCCCTGGGCGGCCATGGCCCGGGTGAGGTCGGCGTCGAGCCGGAAGCCATGCTCGAGCGCGTCGACCCCGGCGGCGACGGCCGCCCGGGCGCCCGGCAGCAGCGAGCTGTGCGCGGTCACCACGGCCCCGCGAGCGTGCACCGCCTCCACCGTCCGGCGGACCTCGTCGGCGGTGAAGGGGGAGGTTTCGCGGTCGGGCCCGTCCATGTACAGCTTCACCAAGTCGGCGCCGTCCTCGAGCTGGCCGAGGGCGGCGGCCAGGAGGCCGTCGGCGTCATCGACCTCCACCGGAAGCTGAGAAGGGAGACTGCCGGTCCGGGCCAGCCAGCAGCCGGCTGCACGCACGTACGGGTAGCCGGCACGATCCCGCCAGCCATCGCGGACCGTCAGACTGAGCGCTCGGCCGCCCCGGACCGGGGCTCCCACATCGCGGGCCCACCGCACCCCCGCCTGACGGAGCAGCCGGGCGTTGTCCTCGGCCACCGCCAGCAGCCGATCGGTCGGGTCGGCGGCCCGGTCGATCCAATGGGACCCGCCGGGCAGGGTCAGGTGGCTGTGCGCATCCACCATGCCCGCCACCGCCGTGGTCCCCCCGGCGTCGATCACCTCGACCCCAGGGCCCGGTTCGGGTGCCTCGTCGGCCGGCCCGAGCCAGCCCACCCGTCCCCCCCTGACGAGCACCGCCATCTCCGGAACCAGCGATCTCGTCGCGTGATCGACGACGGCGCAACCGCGGTACAAGATGTCCATCACGACGGCTCCTTCCGGCTGGTCGTCGGGGCGGCAGCCTACTGCGCTCGTCGGTCCGTCTTGCCGCTTGGCACCAAGCGTGCGGGGTAGCCGTCTGCTATCGCCAGCACTCAAAAGGGGGAACGATGACCGGGAGCGACACCTCGGACGACCGCGCCCGCGACCGCTCGACGGACGATCCTGAGGGAATGGGCGGTGCCGATACCGGCGCCGGCGCCGGCAACCTGGGGGGCACCGGGACTGGTGACCTGGGTGGGACGGGCAGTGGCGCCGGCATGGGCGGCCTTGGGAGCACCGGCGATCCGGGCGGGACGGGCGACCTCGGGGGCGACGGCATTGCCGGGTCGGAGGCCGGCGACCTTACCGGGACCGAGACCGCCGCAGCCGGCGGGCCCGGCGACGTCCGCGACCAAACCGGTGATGTCCGGCGGTCGGGGCCGAAGCCGGACACCAATCCGGCTCCCTGACGGCGGCGTCGCCGGGCCGGCGGTCCACGGCCTGGGTGGGTGGGATGGGTTCTGCCGGCCGCAACTCGCCGGCGGACCGCTGACGCGGATCACTCCGACGTGGGATGACCGGCCCTGTTCCGGGCGGCCTCGACCTCGCGGAGGGCGGCCTCGCGGCCGTCGTAGCCGTCCGGTGCCGGGGAGGTTCCCGGCTCCTGGCCCTGCTTGTCGTAGCGGATCCAGAACATCCCGACGACCCGCGCGCGGACCCAGCAGCCCGGGAAGGTGGGGTCCTCCAGCAGCACCAGGGCATCCAGCGGCTCGCCGTCGGCTCCCTCGGTGCCGGCCACGAAGCCGTAGTCGGCCGGGAAGGTGACCGCCGAGTACAGCCGGCGGTCGAGGCGCATCGCCCGGCGCTCATGGTCGTACTCGTATTTGTGCTTGCTGCCTTGGGTGGTCTCGATGAGCACGTCGATGATCGGGTCCATGGCAGCAGCGGTTCCCCCGGGGGCGGTCGCGAAACGGCTGAACACCGGCCACCCTGGGGAGGTCGACGTCCGAGCCACCGGGCCTTGACGCTGCCTGGTTATCCCGTGGTCGGTGGCGTCGCCCGGTCGTGATCGGCTCGGCGCTGTGGGCCGCTGCCCAGCGCGTCCACCGCCGCTTCGAGCTTCAGGAAGTGCTCGTTGGCGGTCGACTTGCGCTCGTAGGCATCAATCAGCTCACGAGCGGCTTGGATGAGCCGGGCGACGCGGTCGTCGCCACTGACCCGATCCTGCTCGGTCATGACCCCTCCCTGGAGATCCGAGGACTTCACCGGCAGTGGTACCCCCTGAGCTCCGAACCACTCGTGAGCGTCGGGGACCGCGTCCAGGCCGACCTGGTCCCGTCGGCATGACCGCTGGTCCTGGAGGTGACCGGGAGCGCGGTCATGGCCGACCGGCCCGCGCCCTCGACGTGCTCGGCCGCCTCCACGCCCTCGGGGTCCGGCTGGCCGTGGACGACTTCGGCACCGGCGACTCCTCGATGGCCTACCTCAAGGCCCTGCCGGTGGACGAGCTCAAGGTCGACCGCTCCTTCGTCGGGCAGATGGCCGACAGCTCAAGCGACGCGGTCATCGTCCGCTCCACCATCGACCTCGGCCACAACCTGGGCCTGCGGGTGGTCGCCGAGGGGGTCGAGTCCCAGGAGGCCTGGCAGAGCCTGGAGGCGCTGGGCTGCGACACCGCCCAGGGGTACTACCTGGGCCGGCCCATGCCGGCGGCCGACCTGGAGCACTGGCTGGAACAGCCGGCCGGGCAGGCGCCGCCGAACGTGCGGGATCAGGGGTAGCCGCCGCCGGCCGCCTTCTCCTTGACCAGCTGGCCGTCTCCGGTCACGGCGAACCACACGTCCCCGACGCCCTGGCCGTTGGTGTCGCCGGGCTTGGCGTCGCCCGCGAAGTAGTACAGCGGGCGGCCGTCGTAGGTGACCTGGGTGTCGCCGTTGGCCTGGGTGCTGGTCGACAGGAGCGCGGCCTGGACGCCGGTCCCGGCGGTGGCCGGGCCGGTGAGGGCGGGCCAGTTGGTGGCGCACTGGCCGCTGCAGGCCGACTGGTCGCCCTTGTCCTTGGTGAAGGCGTACAGGGTGCGGCCGTCGGCGTCGACCAGGATGTCGCCGAGCCGGCCGCTGGCCACCGCCACGGTGGTGCCGCCGGTCTCCTGGGCCTGGGCGGCGGTGGTCGCCGGCGCCTCCGGGGCCACGGTCCCCGACGGCTCGTCGTCGTTGCCGCCGCACGCCGCCGCGGCGATGGTGAGTGCGGCCACCAGGGCTGCGCTGGCCAATCCCTTCCTCATGACGAGCCTCCTGGGCTAGTGGTCCCACCTCGGGCCGCACAGGCAGCCCAGTTGGACAACCCGGAGTGCCGGCCGCTGGTTCCCGGGGAGCCGGCTGTCCGATACTTGCGGTGTGGACGTTGCCGGTACTGCGGGCGTGAGCGCGGCCGACGGCCGCCGGCGGGTCGGGGTGGCCATGGCCGAGGCCGGCAAGCATGTCTGGGTCGAGAAGCCGGTCGGCCTCGCCACCGACGACGCCAGGGCGGTGGCCGACGCCGCCGAGCGGGCGGGCGTCCAGGGCACGGTCGGGTTCAACTACCGCAACGCGCCGGCCGTGAGCGCCGCCCGCGAGCTGCTCGCCGGCGGGCAGCTGGGCGCGGTCACCCATGCCCGGTTCCGGCTGTTCAGCGACTACGCCGCCCACCCCGAGGGCGCTCTGACCTGGCGCTACGAGCGCGCCCGGGGCGGCAGCGGGGTGCTCGGGGACCTGGCCGGGCATGGGGTCGACCTGGTCTGGCACCTGCTCGGAGCGGTCGAGTCCGTGGTCGCCGACACCGCCATCTTCGTGCCCGAGCGGGCCCGTCCCACCGCCGCCACCGCCGGCCACGCCCGCGCCGCCGGCGGCGAGCTGGGCCAGGTCGAGAACGAGGACTACGTGTCCAGCCTGCTCCGGCTGGCCTCCGGGGCCCGCGTGGTCTTGGAGGTGAGCCGGGTCGCGGTGGGGGAGCAGAACAACTACGGCTTCGAGATCCACGGCACCAAGGGCGCGGTGTCCTGGGACTTCGGGCGCATGAGCGAGCTCGCCGTCAGCCTGGGCGACGCCTACCAGGACCAGTCGGTCAGCACCGTGTACGTCGGGCCCGGCCACGGTGCCTACGCCGCCTTCCAGCCCGGCTCGGGCATCGCCATGAGCTTCGACGACCTCAAGGTGATCGAGGCCCGCAACTTCCTGCGCTCCATCGCCGACGGGGCCCCGCACGGCACCACCCTCACCGACGCCGTCCGCAGCGCCGCCACCCTGGACGC
>DATABK010000233.1:0-2094 GCA_036259695.1 Actinomycetes bacterium
CCGTTCTGGGCCGGGCAGATGTGACCGGTGGGGTCGAGCGGGTTGCCGCACAGGGGGCACAGCGGGCGGCCCCTGCCACCACCTGGGAGCCGTGGCGGGCCAGGACCCGCAGCTGGGCCCGGGTCACGAACAGGCGCACGGTGAGCGGGTCCGGGAGGTCCTCCGGGTCGTCCTCGTCCTCGCCGGCCTGGAACTCGGTGGCCACGATCACCACCCGGTCGCGCTCGGCGTCGTAGCTGAGCGACAGCTGCCCGACCCGGAAGTCGGGCTCCAGCGGCGGGGTCAGCTCGAGCTGGGAGGCCTCGGCCGCGGCCGCCTCGCCCGGGTCCTCGGGCCGGTCGGCGGCCAGCTCGGGCAGCCACGCCTGGAGGCTCTCGGCGAGCCGGCGGACCTGCTCCTTCTCCACCAGCAGGGTCACCTGGTCGGCTCCGGAGGCGGCCTGGAGGTAGAAGGTCCGCTGGCCGGGCTCGCCGACCGCGTCGGCGGTCAGCCGGGTCACCGGGTCGAGGTCACGGCTAGGCACCGTTCATCTTCCCCTTGGGCCGGCGCCGCCGGGCCCGCTTGGGCGGGGCCAGGTCGGCGTTGCCCCCGGTCTCGTTCAGCCGCACCAGGTACGGCCCCGGCCCGAAGGCGAAGGCGGTCACACTGGCCGGGCTGACCACCACCCGCTGGAACAGGTCCAGGTGCATCCCCAGGTAGTGGCAGGTGAGCGCCTTGATGACGTCGGCGTGACTGCAGACCGCCACGGTCTGCCTGGGATGGGCCTCGCGTAGCCGCTCGACCGCCAGCACCGCCCTGGCCTGCATCTCGTACAGCGACTCCCCCTCGGGGAACCGGGCCGCCGACGGGCTCGCCTGCACCACCTTCCAGAGCGGCTCCTTGGCCAGCTCCTTGATCGTCCGCCCGGTCCAGTCGCCGTACCGCACCTCCCCGACGCCCTCCAGGGTCTGGATCTTGAGCCCCTTGGCCTCGGCCACCGCCGCCGCCGTCTCCTGGCACCGCTCCAGCGGGCTGGCGTAGACCGCGTCCAGCGGCACCGGCTCCAGCCGGCCGGCCAGCCCCTCGGCCTGCCGCCGGCCCTCCTCGGACAGGTGCAGCCCCGGCATCCACCCCGACAGCCGCGCCCCGGTGTGCTCGGTCACCGCATGTCGCACCAGCAGCAGAAGTCGCATCCCGCCATTCTACGGAGCAACCCGGCGCGCGCTGCCCGGCCAGGCCTAGGGCTTGCGCGCGACCCCGCCGTAGGCGTAGACGCTGCGGGGGTCCGGCTCGGCGCCGGGGTCGGGCCGCCAGGTCGCCATCGGCACCAGCCCCGGCTCGACCAGCTCCAGGCCGGCGAAGAACGCCTCGGTGTCGGCCAGGCTCCGGGGTACGTTGGCGATCCCGCCCTGCTCCGACGCCGCGGCCAGGGCGGCCATGGCGGGCGGGTCGAAGTCGGGGGTCGACTGGGACAGGACCAGGTAGCTGCCGGGGGCCAGCGCCTCGACCAGGCGGGCCACGACCCGGCGCGGGTCGTCGCTGTCCCGCAGGTGGTGCATGACGCCGACCAGCACCAGCCCGACCGGCTGGGCGAGGTCGATGGTCCTGGCCAGGGCCGGGTCGTCCAGGATGGCCTCCGGCTGGCGCAGGTCGGCCTGGATGAACGCCATCCGCCCCTCCTCGGTGCCGGTCATCAGGGCCCGGGCATGGGTGAGCACGATCGGGTCGTTGTCCACGTACAGCACCCGCGATTCCGGGGCGATCTCCTGGGCCACCTCGTGGACGTTCCCGGCCGAGGGGATTCCCGTCCCGACATCCAGGAACTGCCGGATCCCGGCGTCGCCAGCCAGGTAGCGCACGGCCCGGCGCAGGAACGCCCGCTGGGCGCGGACCTGGGTGCGGATCGAGGGCAGCGCCTCGGCGATGGCGTCGCCCAGGGCCCGGTCGGCCGGGAAGTGGTCCTTGCCCCCGAGCCAGTAGTCGTACACCCGGGCGGACTGGGGCACGTTGGTGTTGATCTCGGGCGACTGCATGAACCGGATCATACCCGTCCGGAGCGGACAACCCAGGTGGCGAGCTCGGGTTCGCGCGGGGGTGCGAAGGCCCGGGCCGGGG
>DATABK010000234.1:0-11405 GCA_036259695.1 Actinomycetes bacterium
CCACCTGCACGCGGGTGGGGTCGCCGTCTCTAGCGGCCTCCCGCCCTGTCGAGGTGGAGCCGGCCGCCGGAGCGCTGCTCCAGGGCCTGGGCGAGCTGCCCCCGGGGGGTGAAGCCCAGGATCCCGGCGGATGCGCCCATGACCTCGGCCCGGTGCACCGCCGGTGTCCTGATCCGGGTGGTCACACAGCCGCCCGGGAACACGTCGAACCGCACCACGGTGTACGGCTCCTGACGCTCGACCCGTTGGTAGCGCCGGACCCCCTGCCGGCCCGACGCCTCCTCGGCCGCCTGCCCGACGTCGCAGCCGGCGGTCAGCCGGGCCACCATGGCCTCGCCACCGGCCCGGTCGTGGAGCAGGGATATCACCGACCGTCCGTCGTTGACGGCCACGTCACCCACCGACCACCCCACCGGCAGGGTGCTCACGCACGGCACCAGCGACGCCGACGGCACGGCCTGGGCCTGGAGCCACAGCGGCTCCAGGTCGTCGCAGGGGAGGCTCTGGGTCTCCAGCGATGTCTTGACCGCGGCGTCGTTGCTGGTCGAGGACAGGACGGTGCCGACCAGCAGGACCGCCAGGACGGCGGTGAGGGCCATGAGCCCGACCCGCCGGAGGCTCCAGCGCTGGATCGACACCGGCTGGGGCGGGGTCGGCAGCAGCCGCACGAACTCGGCGTGCAGGTCGCGCCCCTGGGCCCGCAGCATCCGCCGGAGCTGGGACGGCAGGGCCAGGCCGCGGGCGGCGGCGAAGCCTTCGGTGATCTCCTCGACCGAGAACTGACGAAGGGCCCGCTGGTAGACCAGCTCCGGGCTGGAGCGCAGGGCCAGGCAGAGCATCATGTTGGCCAGGTCGACGGCCTGCCGCCAGGGGCTGGGGCGAGCCTGGACGAAGGCCACGTCGATCAGGAGCATGCGGCCGTCGCGGACCAGCAGGTTGGCCGGCTTGATGTCCCGGTGGGCCAGGCCGGCGTCCCACAGCTTGCGGATGATGCCGACCCCGTCGTCGATCACCTGCTCGTCGACCTCGGCCTCACCGACCTCGGTGGCCCCGGCGAAGAACTCGGTGACCAGCAGGTACTCCCGCTCGGGGGTGAGCTCGACGAAGCCGTACGGGGTCGGGCTGGGCAGCCCGGCCCGCTGCATCAGCGACAGCGCGTAGTCCTCCTGCTGGACGAGCCGCCGGACGGTGTTGAACGGCTTCTCGTCCTCCAGCCGGCCGTACAGCAGCTCCCGTCCCAGCTTGTACCAGCGGTCCGAGCGCAGGTGGCTGCTGGCGTACAGCTTGCCGAACAGCTGGGCCGGGGGGTCACCGGCGACGGTGATGCGCAGCGGGGTTGACCCGGCCGACCCGGAGAGGCCGAACGGCTTGACCTCGGTGACCTCGAGGCCGAGCTGGTCCTCCAGGCCACGGCGGATGGCCTGGCCCCGGGCCCCGCCGACGTCGAGGTGGGCGCCGCTGCCCCGCCGGTAGGTGATCGGGAAGGCCTCGTTGGGGGCGAACCAGCGGTAGGCGAGCAGGGGGATGGTGACCCCGAGGGCCGCCCCGACGAGCACGTCGGCCGGTCCGTCGGCGCCCAGGGCCATCCGGCCGATGGCGGCCAGGGTGACCAGCGCCGTCACCACCCACTTGCCGGTGTTGCGCCAGCGGCCCTCCGGCACCAGCGTGTACAGGATCGAGACCAGGGCGATGGCCAGGAAGGTGACGTGCAGGGCGGGCATCGACCAGCCGCCCCAGCCCTCCCGGATCTCGGCCCCGAACGGCCGCGGCCGCTGGGTGACGGGGGCGACGATGCTCCCGCCGATCACCGCGATCACGTTGCCGACAACCAGCCAGATGATCAGGTGCCGGAACCGGCGGAACACCAGCAGGAGCAGGATCAGCCCGTAGAGCAGGCCGTTCAGCACCCACCAGGAGCTGATGGCGGCCAGCCCGCGCATCACCCCCTGGAACCCGGGCAGGTCGATCCCGCCCAGCCAGCGGACCACGGCGGCGTCGACGACGGCCACGTCGACGGCCAGCCCCCGGAGGCCGCGGGAGAAGACCCCGAGCGCCAGCGCGACCAGCACCAGCGTGGCCACCAGCCACCCGACCCCGCTGGTCTGGAGGTGGTGGGGCAGCGGCGGCGGCTCCCCGGTGGGTCGCCGGCGGCGGCGCCCGACCGCGGCCCGGGTCGCGGGATGGAGATGGGGCCCAGCGGGCCGGGCCGACCGCTCGACTGGCACGTCCATCAGGCCCTCCCACCGCGTCGCAGGCCAGGCACGAGGCGAGCCAGGCAGAAGGACCATCGGCGCTGCCGCGCCGACTTGTCAAGGCATCGGGCTCAGCCGGTGAGGCGGTCGATCGCGCGCAGGGCCCGCTTCTCGGAGACCGGATAGGCGGTCCCGAGGGACTGGGCGAAGTAGCTGACGCGCAGCTCCTCCAGCATCCAGCGGATCTCGGCCAGGGCGGCGGGATCGGGGCGGGTCGCCGGGGGCCGGTCGGCGGCCCGGCGCCAGGCGTCGGTGACCCGGGCCATGCTCTCCATGCGGTCGGCGTCGGCGGCCAGGTCGCCGGGGAGCCGGTCGAGGCGCTGGACCATGGCCCGGACGTAGCGGAGGACGTCGGGCAGCCGGCGGCGGCCGGTGGCGGTGACCCAGCCGGGGTAGATGAGGGCGTCGAGCTGGGCCCGGACGTCGGCGGTGGCCGGGGCGAAGGCCGGGTTGGTCAGCTCGGCCAGGCGGCGCTCGACCTCGCCGGCCGTGGCCAGGACCCGCTCGACCCTGGAGACCACGTCGAGGGTGACGCCGGCCAGCTCGCCCCGGACGGCGTCGCGGAGGCGCCGGAACCCGGCCTCGTCCCAGGCCGGGCCGCCGTTGACGGCGATCAGGTCGTCGGCCGCGGCGGCCAGGCAGTCGGCGAACAGGTCGGTGGCGCTGCCGTGCCGATAGCGGCTCAGGGTGAGCTTGGCCTGGTTGGTCTGGCGGCCGAGCACGAACCGCACCGGGGAGGGGATCTCGTCCAGGAGCAGACGGCGGGTGCCGGCCCACATGGCGGCGGCCTGCTCGTCCTCGGTCTCCAGTAGCCGCACGGCCACCCGGCCGTCCTCGGCGACCAGGGCCGGGAACCCGCGAACGACCCGGTCGCCGCGCCGTTCCTCGACCACCCGGGGCAGGGCACCGAGGTCCCAGGTGGTGACCTGGTCGCGCTCCAGGCCGGGGGCGGCGGCGGCGATGGCGGCCCGCATCCGCGGGGCCAGCCGCTCCTTGAGCTGCTCGAGGTCCTTGCCCTCCCCCACCACCGGGGCCGGGCCGCGGCCGCGGCGGCCCGCCGGACGGCCGGCCGGGCGGTCGACCACCCGGAAGGTCATGCGCAGGTGGTCGGGCACCCGGGTCAGGTCGAAGGCCTCGGGCGGGACCTCGACCGGCCCGGCCTGCTCCAGCTCGCGCCCGAGCGCCTCGAGCAGGGGCCCGTCGGCCGGGCCGATCCGCGACAGGGCCGAGGTGGCCCAGTTGGGGGCCGGGATGAAGTTGCGCCGGATCGCCTTTGGGAGCGAGCGGATGAGCTCGGTCACCAGCTCGTGGCGCAGCCCCGGGACCTGCCAATCGAAGCCGTCCGGCACCACCTGGTTGAGAACGGCCAGGGGGATGTGGACGGTGACGCCGTCGGCGTCGCTGCCCGGCTCGAACTGGTAGGTCAGGCGCAGCCGGAGCCCGTCCTGGTGCCAGGTGTCCGGGTAGTCCTCGACGTCGGGGGCGTCGGCCGCCTCCTCGATCAGCATCGACCGCTCGAAGTCGAGCAGGTCGGGCCGGTCCTGGCCGGCCAGCTTCCACCAGGCGTCGAAGTGGCGGGCCGAGACGACCTCG
Source organism: Actinomycetes bacterium (assembly GCA_036259695.1). Taxonomy (GTDB): domain Bacteria; phylum Actinomycetota; class CALGFH01; order CALGFH01; family CALGFH01; genus CALGFH01. The sequence continues at coordinate 3,846 of DATABK010000234.1, forward strand.
TCGGGGATGCGCCGGTCGTAGAAGTCGAACAGGGCGTGGTCGTCGACCAGGATGTCGCGGCGCCGCGCCCGGTGCTCCAGCTCCTCGACCTCGGCCAGGAGCCGCCGGTTGCGGGCGAAGAACTCGTGCGAGGTCTCCCAGTCGCCCTCGACCAGGGCGTGGCGGATGAACAGCTCGCGGGCCGCCTCTGGGTTGACCCGGGCGTAGTCGACCTGCCGGTCGGTCACGATCGGGACCCCGTACAGGGTGACCCGCTCGGTGGCCACGACCGCGCCCCGCGACCGCGACCAGTGGGGCTCGGCGTAGCTCCGCCTGACCAGGTGGCCGGCCAGGGCCTCGGCCCACTCGGGCTCGATCCGGGCCACCTCCCGGCCCCACAGCCGGGAGGTCTCGACCAGCTCGGCCGCCATCACCCAGGTCGGTGGCTTCCGGGCCAGGGCCGACCCGGGGAAGATGGCGAACCGGGTCCCCCGTGCCCCCAGGTACTCGCGGGTGTCGCCCTGCTTGAGCCCGATGTGGCTGAGCAGCCCGGCCAGCAGGGCGGTGTGGACGCGGTCGGCGTCGGGCTCGGCCTCGGCCCGGTTCAGCTTGATGCCGAGGTCGCGGGTCACCGCCCGGAGCTGGCCGTGCAGGTCCTGCCACTCGCGCACCCGCAGGAAGTTCAGGAACTCGGCCCGGCAGCGCCTGCGGAACTGGTTGGAGGACAGCTCGGCCTGTTGCTCATGGAGGTAGCGCCAGAGGTTCAGCCAGGTCAGGAAGTCGGAGCCCTTGTCGGCGAAGCGGCGGTGGAGCTCGTCGGCCCGTTCCTGCTTGTCGGCCGGGCGCTCGCGCGGGTCCTGGATGGACAGGGCGGCCACGATCACCAGGACCTCACGGGCGCAGCCGAGCCGGCCCGCTTCCAGCAGCATCCGGGCCAGCCGCGGGTCGGCCGGGATCTGGGCCAGCTTGCGGCCCACCGGCGTGAGGCGACCGCCGTCCAGGGCGCCCAGCTCGACCAGCAGGTCGACGCCGGCCTTGACGCTGCGGCGGTCGGGCGGGTCCAGGAACGGGAATGCCGCCACGTCGCCCAGCCGCAGCGAGGTCATCTGGAGGATCACCGAGGCCAGGTTGGTGCGCAGGATCTCCGGCTCGGTGAACTCGGGCCGGGCGTTGAAGTCGTCCTCGGAGTACAGGCGGATGCAGATGCCCTCGGATGTCCGGCCGCAACGGCCCTTGCGCTGGTTGGCCGACGCCTGCGAGATGGGCTCGATGGGCAGGCGCTGGACCTTGGACCGGTGGCTGTAGCGGGAGATCCGGGCCGTGCCCGGGTCGACCACGTACCTGATGCCGGGCACGGTCAGTGAGGTCTCGGCCACGTTGGTGGCCAGCACCACCCGCCGCCCGGCGTGGGCCTGGAACACCCGGTGCTGCTCGGCCGCGGCCAGCCGGGCGTACAGGGGCAGCACCTCGACCCCGCCGGGGCTGCGGGGGAACTGGTGGCCGCGGAGGGCCTCGGCGGTGTCGCGGATCTCCCGCTCGCCGCTGAGGAAGACCAGGATGTCGCCCGGCCCCTCGCGGCACAGCTCGTCGACGGCGTCCAGGATCCCCTCGGTCTGGTCGCGGTCGTCGTCGGCGTCGGCCCCCAGCGGCCGGTAGCGGACCTCGACCGGGTAGGTGCGGCCGGACACCTCGACCACCGGCGCCCCACCGAAGTGGCGGCTGAAGCGCTCGGGGTCGATGGTCGCCGAGGTGATGATGAGCTTGAGGTCGGGCCGGCGGGGCAGCAGCCGGGCCAGGTAGCCGAGGAGGAAGTCGACGTTGAGGCTGCGCTCGTGGGCCTCGTCGATGACGATCGTGTCGTAGCGCCGCAGCGACCGGTCCCGCTCCAGCTCGGCCAGCAGGATCCCGTCGGTCATGAGCTTGATCTGGGTCGTCCTGCTCACCCGGTCGGTGAACCGGACCTGGTAGCCGACCGTCTCCCCCAGCGGGGTCCGCAGCTCGGACGCCACCCGCTCGGCCACCGTCCGCGCGGCCAGCCGCCGCGGCTGGGTGTGCCCAATCATCCCGTTGGTGCCCCGCCCCAGCTCAAGGCAGATCTTCGGCAACTGGGTCGTCTTCCCGGACCCGGTCTCCCCCGCCACCACCACGACCTGATGGTCCCGGATCGCCTCGGCGATCTCGGCCCGCCGCTGACTGACCGGCAGCTCCGGCGGATAGGTGATGGGAAGGGTCTGCATACCGCCCACGATAGGGAAGGCGCGCCGGGTCGAGGGCACTGTCCGGCGGCGGCGGTAGGGTAGCGCCCCATCCCCAGCCGGCGGAGGACGCTGCATGGACTGGAAGCTGGAGCTGGTCGCGGTCCCGGTCACCGACGTCGACCGCGCCAAGCGCTTCTACACCGAGCAGGTCGGCTTCAACGCCGACCACGACCACAAGATCAGCGACGACCTCCGCTTCGTCCAGCTCACCCCGCCCGGCTCCGCCTGCTCGATCGCCCTCGGGACCGGCGTCACCGACGCCCCGCCTGGCTCGGTCACCGGCCTCCAGATGGTCGTCAGCGACATCGAGGCCGCCCACGCGCAGCTGGTCGCCAGGGGCGTCGAGGTCAGCGAGGTCCAGGACTTCCCCTGGGGCCGGTTCGTGTTCTTCGCCGACCCCGACGGCAACCGCTGGGCGGTGCAGCAGATCGTGGTCCCCGGCGGCGCCGGCTAGGCGAGGTCGAACTCCCCGTCCCGGACCCCGGCCAGGAAGGCCCGCCACTCCAGGGGCGTAAACCGGACCCTCCCGCATCCCGAGCTCGTTGGCTCCGGGTGCGGGAGGGTCAAGCGTTACCGGTGGCCGTTGAGCAACGGCTCCAGCGCCGGGTTGTCGATGTCCGTGGCCAGCATCCGGGCGGTGGTCAGCGCCGACGGGTCGCCGAGGCGGCTGCGGTGGAGGTGGGCGCGGACGACCAGCTCGCGCATGTCGCCGCGGGCGGCGAGGGAGGCCAGGGCGTCGGTCAGGCGGGTGGCTTCGGCCTCCTTGCCGTGGTCGATGGCGAGGGTGATGACGGCGTCGAGGACGTGGGCGCTCACCCACTGGTAGCGGTCGGTGGTGCGGTTACAGCGGGTGCGGGCCTCGGTGAGCCAGGCGGTGGCGCCGGGGTGGTCGCCGCGGGCGGCGCTGAGGAGGCCGAGGCCGCGGGCGGCCATGCCCTCCCAGCAGGGGTCGCCCAGGTGGGTGGCCAGGGCCCAGGCGTGCTCGAGCTGCTCGGCGGCGGCCTCGATCTGGCCGGCGCGCAGGTCGAGCTCGGCCTTGAGGGCCTCTGGCCAGGGCAGGAAGGCCATCCAGCGTTCGGTCCGGACCAGCTCGAGGGAGTCGGCCAGGGCGACGGCGGCCTGGCTGCGCTCGTCGCGGAGCAGGTGGGCGCGGGCCAGGATCGACAGGGACCAGGCCTGCTGGCGGGGGTCGTGGCCCCGGGCGGCCCGCTCGACCGAGCCCTGGAGGTGGCGGAAGGCGGCGGGGTAGTCGCCCATGTCGGAGGCGTGCATGCCCCGGATGCCGAGGACGGCGCCGAGCTGGACGTCGGTCTCGGCCAGGGCCTCGGCCTTGGCCAGCCAGGCCTCGGCCGTCGGGCGGCGGCCGGCCTGAACCTCGACGAAGCCGAGTTCCCGGTAGGCGGTCACGGCCGTCCCGGCGTCGCCGGCCTCGGTGGCCAGCCGGACCGCCTCGTGGAGGACGACCGCGCCCTCCTCGTCGCGGCCGCGGACGGCGTGGACCAGGGCTCCGCCCAGGGCGACCAGGGCGCTGGCCTGGAGGGCGGGGTCGGGGTGGGCGGCCGCGTCCGCGCAGGCCCGCCGCAGGCAGTCGATGCCGGCCTGGACGGCGCCGGCGGCGATGGCCGCCCGGCCGGCCTCGAGCTGGCTGGTGACCGCGGCCCGCCCGCTGGCCGGGCGGCTCCGGGGCGACCCGGCCGAGGCGGCCGCCGCCTCGGTCAGCGCCTCCGAGGTCTCGATCCCGAGCTCGCGGCGCAGGATGTCCTGGCACACCGCCACCTGGCGGAGCGCGGCCGCCCGGTCGCCGGACGCGGCCAGGCTGCGCACCAGGAGCTCGTGGTTGCCCTCGTCCAGGGGGTTGTGGGCCACCGCCCGGGACGCATAGGCCACCGCCGCCCCGGCCTGCCCGGCGGCCAGCAGCCCCAGCGCCGTCTGCCGTAGCCGGGCCTCGGCCGTGGCCGCCAGCCGGTGGCGCTCCACGACCAGCCACGACTCGAAGGTCGGGCTGGCCACGACGCTGAGGCCGTCGAGCAGCTCGCCGTCCAGTTCCAGCAGGCCCCTGGGGTCGGCCGGCTCACCGGTCAGGGCGTGGACGTCGGCCGTGATGCCGTCCCCGAGGCTGGTGGCCACCGGGTCGCCGCCGAACAGCTCGGGCGCCCCGAGCGCTCGGCGCAGCTCGGCCAGCGTCCACCGCAGCGCCCCCAGGGGGTCGTCGGCCTCGCCGAACAGCAGCTCGGCCAGGTGGCGGCGGCCGGGCGGGCGCTCGGCCAGCAGCAGGTAGGCCAGCAGGGCCCACGCCTTGCGGCCGCGCGGCGGCGGCGCCGGCACGCCGTTCCGCTCGATGGCCGGCCGGCCGAGCAGGCGGATCCTCACCACGGCAATCCACTCCTTGGCGACATGGTCGCCCACTAGGCCGGCCGGCCACAACCGGGCTGTCACCTGCGGGTGGCGACCACTTCCAGATACGCCGACGGCATGGCCACCGACGGCCCTGGCTCCTGGTCGTGCTCGCTGGCCAGCGCGGTCAGGTCGGCGAAGAGCCGCTCCCGGCCGGCCTCGTCGAGGGCCTCGAAGGCCTTGAGGGTGGGGCCGTAGTTGTCCCTGAAGAACTCGGTGAACTCCTCCGGCGACCGGAACCGGAACACGAACTCGCGCCGGGTGATCCGCAGGTCGGAGGTGGCATCGCCGAGCAGCTCGCGGAGGCGCTTCTCGGTCCCCCACTGGCTCGGCGGCCGGACCCCGGCCGGCGGCGGGACGTGCTTGCTCACGGTGCGGAGGATGCCGCCCACGAAGCTGTCCGGGGTCCAGTTGACCAGGGCGATCGTCCCGCCCGGCCGGCATACCCGGACCAGCTCGGCCGCGGCCCGCTCCTGGTCGGGGGCGAACATGACCCCGAGGGCGGACAGCACGGCGTCGAACTCCCCGTCCGCGTACGGCAGGTCCTCGGCGTCGGCCTCGGCGAAGGTCACCTCGAGCCCCTCGGCCGCCGCCCGGGCGCGTCCCCGCTCCAGCAGCTCGGGCACGTAGTCGGTCCCGGTCACCTCGCAGCCGTTGCGGGCGGCGGCGATGGCGGCGTTGCCGCTGCCGGTGGCCACGTCCAGCACCCGGTCGCCGGCCCGCAGCCCGGCCGCCTGGACCAGGTCCTCGGCCATCACCGCGATCCGGGCCGCCACCGCCGAGTAGTTGCCGCTGGCCCACATCTTCTGCTGCCTGGCCTTGACGGCCGCCAGGTCCGGCGGTGCGGTCTGGGTGGTGCTCATGGGTCCCCTCCTGGGTGGGCGTTCGCGCGGGCCGTCCGGCCCGCCGCGGCCAGGTTCCCGCCCGGGCGTGTGACCGGCCGTGTGAGGAGACGCCGCTGTCCACGGCTCGTGCCAGACTCGCCGGCATGACCGACGTGCGGCTGCGGGAGGTCCAGGCGTCCGACCTGGAGGTGTTCTTCGAGCAGGGCCATGACCCGGAGGCGGTCAGCCGGTCGAGGTTCCCGCCCCGGGCCCGCGAGGCCTTCATGGACCACTGGACGGCCAGGATCCTGGGCGACCCGACCGTGCTGGTCCGGACCGTCACCGCCGACGGCCAGCCGGCCGGTCACGTCGTCTCCTGGTGGAAGGAGGACCGGCGTTTTGTCGGCTACTGGCTCGGCCGCCACTTCTGGGGCCACGGCATCGCCACCGCGGCCCTCACCCGCTTCCTCGAGCTGGAGCCCGTCCGCCCCCTCTACGCCGACCCGTTCGCCGGCAACACCGCCTCGGTCCGCCTCCTGGAGAAGTGCGGGTTCGAGGTGGAGGGCACGGTATGGTACGACGGCGACGAGTACATCCTGCTCGTGCTCAGACCCCGGTGAGCCGGTCGAGGGCGGTGGCCACGCCGTCCTCGTCGTTGGAGCCGGTGACGAAGACCGCGGCCTGCTTGAGGGGCGGCTTGGCGTTGCCCATGGCGATCGGCAGGCCGACGGCGCGGAGCAGGCCCAGGTCGTTGTGGCCGTCGCCGACCGCGGCCGTCTCGGCCAGGGGGACGCCCAGCCGGTCGGCCAGGGCGGCCAGGGCCCCCGCCTTGTCGACGTCGGCCCGGGTGACCTCGAGGTAGTTGTCGTGGGAGAAGTGGCCGGCGCAGTCGGCCGGCAGCCGCCCGGCGACGGCGTGCAGCTGCGGCACCAGGTCGGGGTGGCCGGCGATCACCATCAGCTTGTGCGGGTCCTGCCCGTCGGCCGGCGGCCCGGCGACCACGAACTGGTCCCGGACGATCCCGGCCTCCCGGCGCATGGCCGCGTCGTCGGCCAGGGCGAACCAGCCCGGCCCGGCGAACCAGCTGGCGCTCAGCCCCACGGCGGCCGCCTCGGCCAGCACCGCCCGAGCCGCGGGGGCCGGCATCGGCCGGTCGACAAGCGGCGCCCCGGCCAGCGCGCCCGCCTGGTCCAGCCGCCCGACCAGCGCCCCCTGGAAGACGACCACCCAGGCCTCCAGGCCGAGCTGGCCGACCAGCCAGCGCAGGCCTCCCGGCCCCCGCGAGGTGGCCAGGCACACCTCCAGCCCCCGCCCCCTGGCCCGCCCGACGGCGTCGACGGTCGGCCCGGTGAGCCGGGCGTCGCTGGTCAGCAGCGTGCCGTCGACGTCGAGGACGACCATCCGGACCGCCGGGGCACCGCCGCCGAGGGGGCTCACCAGTTGGTCTTGGCCCCCGGGATCGCCGCCACCCCGGCCTTGGCCACCTCGAGGTCCTCCTCGCCGGAGCCGGAGCTGACCCCGACGGCGCCGAGGAGCTGGCCGCCGACGACGATCGGCAGCCCGCCCTTGAGGTTGGTCAGGCGCCCGTCGGTGACGAGGCTGAGCCGCAGGTCATGGCCTGGCTCCAAGCCGCCGGTGGGCGACCGGCGGTCGGCGGCGGTGACGGCCTTGCGCTGGGCGGTCTGGACGGACAGGAACTTCGCCCCGTCCATCCGGACGAACGCCAGCAGGTGGCCGCCCTCGTCGACGACGGCGATGCACTGGGGGGTGCCCTGGGTCTCGGCGCAGGCCATGGCCGCCTCGAGCACGCGCAGGGCTCCTTCGTGGGTGAGCTTCAGGTGCGATGTGGTGTCGGCGATTGGGGATCCCTCCTCGGGGCGATGCCGGTCAGGGTCCTGGCGATCGAGCGGGGGTCGCGGCGGCCCCAGCGGCCGGCGTCGACGGCGGCCAGGAAGTCGCCGACGAACCGGTTGAACAGCTCGGGCTCCTCGTGGTTGGAGGTGTGGCCGGTCCTCGGGAGGACGACCAGCCCGGCCAAGGGGATGGTCCGCTTGAGCATCAGGTTGGCCTCCAGGCAGCCCTCGTCCTCGTCGCCGACCGGGAGC
>DATABK010000235.1:0-2373 GCA_036259695.1 Actinomycetes bacterium
GTTGACCCGGGGCCCGGCGGCCGGCCGGTAGGCTCGGGGCATGGACGGATCGCCGTGCTCTGGTGCAAGGACCTGCGCAAGATCTTCAAGGAGCGCCTGGCCGTCGACGGGGTCGGGTTCGAGGTCGCCCCCGGGGAGACCTACGGGCTGCTCGGGCCAAGCGTTGCCCTCTACCCGGACCCCAGCGGCCACCCAACCAGCCCCCTCGGGGGCCACCAACCCAACCCCGAATGCTCGACCGGTGTCTACGCCCCTGGCGTTGCGCCACCCGTGGGTGGTGCCTCGGGAGGGCGGCGGCGGGGGATGGTGACGTCGAACCAGCGGTGGCGGGCGCGTTGCTGGGTGATGTCGACATGGACGTGCTTGGTCTGGGTGTATTCCAGGTAGCCGTGTTCGCCGAGTTCGCGGCCGACGCCGGACTGCTTGTAGCCGCCGAAGGGGTACCTGGGGTTGAGCAGGTGGTAGTCGTTGACCCAGACGGTGCCGGTGCGCAGGCGCTCGGCCACTCGGACGGCGCGGGCCGAGTCGCGGCTCCAGACGGCGCCGGCCAGGCCGTACTGGGAGTCGTTGGCCACGGCGACCGCGTGGTCGTCGTCATCGACCGGGATGACGGTCAGGACCGGGCCGAAGATCTCCTCCTGGGCGATGCGGGAGGACGGGTCGACGCCGGTGAAGATGGTCGGGGCGAAGTAGAAGCCGCCCTCGTGGCCGGGGACCTCGACCCGGTGGCCGCCGGTGGCCAGCTTGGCGCCCTCCTCCTGGCCGACCCGCACGTAGCGCTCGACCCGCTCCAGCTGCTCGGCCGAGATGAGCGGGCCCATGTCGGAGGCCGGGTCGGGGGCCGGGCCGACGGTGATCCGCTCGCTGATGTCGACCAGGCGGGCCACCACCTCGTCGAGGATCGGCCGGGCCACCAGCAGGCGGCTGCCGGCGGTGCAGACCTGGCCCTGGTGGAAGAAGATCGCGTAGGCGGCGCCGTCGACGGCCAGCTCCAGGTCGGCGTCGTCGAGCAGGATGTTGGCCGACTTGCCGCCCAGCTCCAGCAGGACCTTCTTGACCGTGCCGGCGGCCAGGGCGGCGACCCGCCGGCCGACCTCGGTCGAGCCGGTGAAGGCGACCTTGTCGACCCCGGGCGAGGTGACCAGGGGCTCGCCGGCCTCGGGCCCGAACCCGGGCAGGACGTTGACCACGCCGTCGGGCACGCCGGCCTCGGTGCACAGCTTGGCCAGCTCGATGGCGGTGCACGGGGTCTGCTCGGCCGGCTTGAGGACCACGGTGTTGCCGGCGGCCAGGGCCGGGGCCAGCTTCCAGGCGGCGTTCTGGATGGGGAAGTTCCAGGGGACGATGGCCGCGCAGACCCCGACCGGCTCCCGGCGCAGGTAGTTGTGGCTGGGGCCGGGGGCGACGGTGAACGGCAGGGGCTGCTCGGCCGGGAGCCGGGCGGCCAGCTCGGCGTAGGTCCGGAAGGTGAACATGGCCCCGGAGACGTCGGCCGACTTCGTCTTGCGGATGGTCCCGCCCGAGTCTCGGACCTCGAGGTCGACCAGGCGGGCGGCCTCCTCCTTGAGCTTGGCCGCGACCGCCTGGAGCACCGCCGCCCGCCGCTCCGGCTTGAGGCCCGACCAGCGACCGTCCTCGAAAGCGGCCCGGGCGACGGCCACGGCCCGGTCGGCGTCGGCCTGGCCGGCCCTGGCCACGGTGGCGTGCGGCTGGCCGGTGGACGGGTCGAGGGTCTCGAAGGTCTCCCCGCTGGCGGCGTCGATCGCGGCGCCGTCGATCCACAGCTGGTAGTCGGCGGGCATGGTCAGGCTCCCTGGAAGTTCGGGGGGCGCTTCTCCAGGAAGGCGGTCACGCCCTCCAGGTGGTCCTTGGTCTGGCCGGAGTCGACCTGGGCCTCGGCCTCCCCGGCGAGCGCGTCGGCCAGGTCGGTCCCGAGGTGGTCGCGGAACAGGGCCTTGGTGCGGCCGAAGGCCAGGGTCGGCCCGGCGGCCAGGGCGGCCACCGCCGCCTCGGCCTCGCGCTGGAGGTCCTCGGCCGGCCAGACCCGGTTGACGAGCCCGAACGCGAGCGCCTGGTCGGCGTCGACCCAGTCGCCGAGCAGGGCCATCTCCATCGCCCTGGACAGGCCGACTAACCGGGGCAGGTGCCAGCTCGAGCCGGCGTCGGGCACCAGGGCGATCCCCGAAAAGGCCAGCCGCCAGCGGGACGCGCTGCTGGCCAGCCGCAGGTCGCAGGCCAGGGCGAGCGACACCCCGGCCCCGGCCGCGACCCCGTTGACCACGGCCACCGTCGGCTTCGGCATCTCGGCCAGCAGCCGGCAGATCGGCACGTAGTGGCGCTCAAGGGCGTCGGCGAAGTCGGCCGCCCGGCCCT
>DATABK010000236.1:0-4507 GCA_036259695.1 Actinomycetes bacterium
TCCTGCGGGCGCTGCGCCGCTACCCGATCCTGCAGGCGATCCCCGCCCGCCTCATCGGGCTCGGCGTCCTCCCCGAGCACGTGCGCAGCCCCACCGCTCGCGGTGTGCAGCCGTACAGCCGCGCACGCATCACCCGCCCGACAGACCCCGGCGGCACGCTCTCACCGCCCGGACCGGCTTGACCCCCCACCGTGCGTGGTTCGACCCAACGCCAGATCCGTCGGCTGGGGGCGGCCGGGAAGTGACCCGCCAGCGTGACCCGTGCAGGTCACCCGCAGAAGCCGTCAAAACGGGTAACGGATGTAGGGTGCCCGGGGGCAGCCCTGCGAGTCATGGGACCCTGGACCAGGGTATCGGCCAGGGGCTTCCACGGGCGCGACGGGCAGACGAGACGATCAGGCTTCATGCCGTCACCACACCAGAGCCCGTCGGGTCTTGAGAGCGGGTTGTCCCAGTGGAGCGCAGACCGGGAAGGAGCCCTGACATGACTGCGCTGCCCAACATCGTCCTCGTGCACGGCGCCTGGGCCGACGGCTCCAGTTGGAGCGCCGTCATCCAGCACCTGCAGGCCGACGGGTACCGGGTCACCGCACCCCAGTTCGCCATGACCAGGCTGGCCGATGACGTCGCCCGGCTGCGCCAGGTCCTGGCCCGCCAGGACGGGCCAACCCTGGTGGCCGGGCACTCCTACGGCGGGCAGATCATCACCGCCCTCGGCACCGACACCCCCAACGTCGTTGGCCTGGTCTACATCGCCGCCTTCGGGCTCGATGAGGGCGAGTCGATCGGCGCCCTGCTGGACCAGACACCGGGGGGTCCGGCCCTGGCCCACCTCGACGTCGACCCCCAGGGCTTCGCCTGGCTGCCCGAGGACGACTTCGTCAACCACTTCGCCGCCGACGTCGACCCGGTCAAGGCCAGGGTCATGTTCGCGGTCCAGCAGCCGTTGCACCGGAGCGCCCTCGAGGAGGTGATGGGCGTCCCGGCCTGGAAGTCGCTGCCGTCCTGGTTCCTGATCGCCGACGGCGACCAGGCAATCCCGCCCGATGCCCAGCGGCAGTTCGCCCCTCGCATGGGCGCCACCACCGTGGAGGTCTCGACCAACCACGTGGCCATGGTCTCCCACCCAGACGAGGTCCTGGCGCTCATCAGGACGGCCGCCGAGGCGGTACCGGCCGCAACCTGAGCGCTCACTCGACCTGATCCGTACCGGCGCTCTCCACGCTGGCCCTGGTCGGTGGGATCACCCGCCGGCTGCGCGATCGGTTGTCCGGAGCGGACCGCTGGATGCCGCTGGACCCGGTGGAGTGTGGACCGCGGCTCGGAGCAGGGCCTGCGGGCGCTCCACCTTGACTCCGGGTCGGGCCGGATGGCCCCGGGGACGGGTCGGGCGTTCCGCCCTCCGTGCCCCGGCACTCGCCGGGCGATGGTGCTCGCGCGGATGGGCAGTGGCACCGTGCGCGGAGCTGACCCGACGGAGCCGAACCGCCGGCCAGCGCTGCACCGATCCGAAGAGCTGCCGATACCAGACAAGAGGCAGGCCGATGGCCTGACGCCTTCGTCAGCGGGCGGTCGCACAAGGAGCCGGGCGCGGCGGCCGCAATCGGAGTTCGACCAGGAAGGACGCGGGGACATGAACCCGAAGCTTGCTGCAGGAATCGGTGCGGTGGTGGGGATGTTCCTCTCCCCCGCCGCCTGGGTGGCGCTGCTGGCGCTGACGGCCGGCCGGGCCGCCGTCGACGCCGTGAACGGCCTGACCACCAGTCCGCTCCCAGCCGAGCTGGGTGGCGGAGCGGTCCCGGCGCAGCCCGCGCCCGGGATGCCGGGCTGGCTGACCGCCCTGCTGCTCGTCTCGGTGGTGGTGACGGTGCTGTCGGCGCTGTTCTTCGCCTGGATCGGTCACGCGCTGGCGCAACAGCAGCAGGACCGGCAGCTCCCGCAGCAGGATCGCGAGCTCCAGCACATCGGCTGAGGCTGGGTCAGCGGTCGATGAGCCGCTGGAGGTGCTCGGGGTAGCGGGCTCCCTGGACCTGGATCTGTTCGGCGGCGCCTTCGATCTCGCCGAGGTCGTCGGCGGTCAACCTGAGGGCGGCTGCCGCGAGGTTCTCTTCCAGGCGCTCCACGCGACGGGTGCCGGGGATCGGCACGATCCAGGGCTTCTGGGCGAGCAGCCAGGCCAGGGCGACCTGGGCCGGGGTGGCGTGCTTCCGGGCCGCGATCCTTCCCAGCAGGTCGACCAGGGCCTGGTTGGCCTTGCGTGCTTCGGGGGTGAAGCGGGGGATGGTGCTGCGGATGTCGGAGCTGTCGAACGACGTCGCCTCGCTGATCTTGCCGGTGAGGAACCCCTTGCCGAGCGGGCTGAAGGGGACGAAGCCGATCCCGAGATCCTCGAGGGTCGGGACGATCTCTGCCTCGGGCTCCCGCCACCACAGCGAGTACTCGCTCTGCAGCGCGGTGACCGGTTGGACGGCGTGGGCGCGTCGGATCGTCTGGGGGCCGGCCTCTGACAGGCCGAAGTGCTTCACCTTCCCCGCCCCGATCAGGTCCTTGACCGCTCCCGCCACCTCCTCGATCGCCACCTCGGGGTCGACGCGGTGCTGGTAGAGCAGGTCGATGGCGTCGACTCCGAGCCGCCGGAGCGAACCGTCCACGGCCTGGCGGATGTGCCCGGGGCGGCTGGAGAGCCCTACCTGCCGGCCATCGGCGTCGAAGCGGAACCCGAACTTGGTCGCGATGATCACGTCGCCGCGGAAGGGGGCGAGGGCCTCACCGACCAGCTCCTCGTTGACGAACGGGCCGTACACCTCGGCGGTGTCGAAGAACGTGACGCCCCGCTCCACCGCCGCCCGGATCACCGCGACCCCCTGCTGCCGGTCCACAGCCGGGCCGAGGCCGGAGCTGATGCCCATGCAGCCGAGCCCGATCTCCGAGACCTCCAAGCCGCTGGCCCCAAGTGTTCGCTTCTGCATCCTTCTTGCTCCTGTTGCGGGTTAGCGGTTGGGGTACTCGTCGGTGACCTGCTCGCCCCAGTCGGCCTCGGGGCGATCGTCGCCGGGGGCTTCGGTGATGGACAGATGGGACATGTAGTGGTCGGGGGCGGCGCCGTGCCAGTGCCACTCGTCGGGAGGCGTGGAGACGACGTCACCGGCCCGGACCTCCTCGACAGCGCCGCCGCGGGACTGCACCAGACCCCTGCCCTCGGTGACGTACAGGGTCTGGCCGACGGCGTGGGCATGCCAGGCGGTGCGGGCCGAGGGCGTGAACCGGACGGCGCTCACCCGCACCCGTGAGGGTTCCTCGCCGCGGGCGATGGCGTCGATGAAGACGTCGCCGGTGAACCACTCGGCCGGACCTCTGACGGTCGGCGGCTTAGGCAGGATGGGCACAGGTGGCTCCTTGATGACGGTGCTGCTGCTGAAGAACACGGCGGCCCGGCGCTCAGGGGTCGGGGTCGGGGGCGAGGGCCGGCGCCTGGTCCGGGGTTGAGGTCCAGCTGGCGAGCAGGTCGAGGGCGTGGCGGGCCGGCGAGCCGGGCTCGGCGCTGTAGGCGACGATCGTCTGTCCCGGGTCGGCCGGCAGCTCAAGGGCGTCGTAGTCGAGGGTGAGATCGCCGACCAGCGGATGATGGAACGGCTGCGTGCCGCTGCGGTAGTAGGCGAGGTCGTGGGCGGCCCAGCGCTCCCGGAACTCCTGGCTGCGCAGGGACAGCTCGCCAACCAGCTCGGTGAGCGCTTGGTCGTGGGGCGCGCGGCCCGCCTCGGCGCGCAGGCTGCCCACGGTGGCGTGGGCGATGCCGTCCCAGTCACGGTAGAACTCGCGGGAGCGCCGGTCCAGGAAGACGAACCGGGCCAGGTTGACCGGCCGGGCCGAGTCCAGGAACGCCGGCGCGTACAGCGCATAGCCAAGCTGGTTGGCGGCCAGGATGTCCAGGCGCCCGGTGCGCAGGAACGCCGCCGTGCCCGTCATCGAATCCAGCAGGCGCTGGACGCTGGGACGTACGCGTTGCGGGGTGGCCCGCCGGCGGGACCGGGCCGCGTTGGCCATGCGGACCAGGTCGATCAGGTGGGCGCGCTCGACCTCGTCCAGCTGGAGGGCCCGGGCGAGGGCTTCGAGGACCTCGTCGGAGACCCCGCGGGCGTTCCCGCGTTCCAGGCGGGTGTAGTACTCGATCGAGATGCCAGCCAGCAGCGCCACTTCCTGCCGGCGCAGCCCGGGCACGCGCCGGTTCCCGCCATAGGCCGGGAGGCCGGTCTGGGCGGGGGTGAGCTTGGCCCGCCGGGTGGTCAGGAACTGGCGGATCTCGGCGCGGACGTCGTTGCGGCCGGTCATGGTCCCCAGCGTACGGGGCGTGGCGGCAGCGAGGGAGTCCCTGCCAGTACCCCTATTGGCAGGGACTCCCTCGCTCCTGTGATCGAGGGTTCCATGGACGTGTCGCCGCGAGGTCGCCTTCCAGGAACCCGACGACGCCGACCACCACGCCTACCAGACCAAATACGCCCGCTTTGGC
>DATABK010000237.1:0-2264 GCA_036259695.1 Actinomycetes bacterium
GGTTCTGACCAGCGCCGATAGATTGTGGCCGGCGCCAAGGTATGCATAGAATCCGCGAGTCTTCGATCCAGAACGAGGTCACGAGGAGGCACGAATGCCCCTGCCAACCCTGACGCCCGAGCAGCGCCAGCAGGCGTTGGAGAAGGCGGCCGAGGCGCGCCGCAAGCGGGCCGAGCTCAAGGCGCAGCTCAAGAGCGGCAACATGAGCCTGGCCACCGTCCTTGCCAAGGATTCCGACGAGACGGTGGGGAAGATGAAGGTCTCCAGCGTGCTCGAGAGCATGCCCGGGGTCGGCAAGGTGCGCGCCCGCAAGATCATGGAGAAGCTCGACATCTCCGCCTCCCGCCGGGTCCGCGGCCTGGGCTCCAAGCAGAAGGACGCCCTGCTCGCCGAGTTCGGCGGCAAGAAGTAGCAAGCACCTCGCGTTGACCAATGGTGGGGGGTACCAGCAGTCGGGTCGGCGGGGGAGGCTGATCGTCCTCGCCGGCCCCTCGGGGGTCGGCAAAGGGGCCATCGTGGCCAGGTTGCTGGCCGCCCTGCCCGACCTGGAGCTGTCCATCTCGGCCACCACCCGTGGGCCACGGCCGCGCGAGGACGAGGGACGTCACTACCACTTCGTCGACCGGTCCAAGTTCGACGAGATGGTCGAGGCCGGCGGGTTCCTGGAGTGGGCGGACATCTTCGGCGAGCGCTATGGCACGCCGAGGCGGCCGATCGACCGCGCCCTGGCCGAGGGCCGCGACGTCCTGGTCGAGATCGACGTCCAGGGCGCCCGGCAGGTCAAGGCGGCCGAGCCGAGCGCGTTCATGGTGTTCATCACCCCGCCCAGCCTCGAGGAGCTGGAGCGGCGGCTGCGCAGCCGGGGAAGCGAGACCGACCAGCAGATCCGCGGGCGGCTGGCCAAGGCCTCCGAGGAGCTGGCCGCCGAGCCCGAGTTCGACGTCACCGTGGTCAACGATGATCTAGAAATGGCGGCCCGCGAGGTGGTGGAGATCGTCGATCGGCTCCGACGGCGTACCATCAACGGTGGTTACACGCGTGTCAAGGAGCGAAAGCACTGATGATCGAGCCCAAGATCGACGACCTGCTCGCCCGGGTCGACTCCAAGTACACCCTGGTCATCCTGGCCGCCAGGCGGGCCAGGCAGATCAACGGCTACTACAGTCAGCTCGGTGAGGGCATCGGCGAGTTCGTGCCGCCGATGGTCGACGCCGGCCCCAACCGCAAGGCCCTCTCGGTCGCCCTCCAGGAGCTGGTCGAGGACAAGCTGAACTGGGAGCGCCCGGCCGAGGTCGCCGAGTCCATCAAGTAGGCATGGCCGAGCCCGGCGCCCCCAGGGCGATCCTCGCCGGGGTCCGGGTGCTGCTCGGGGTGACCGGCGGGATCGCCGCCTACAAGGCGGCCGAGCTCGCCCGCGAGCTCATGCGGGCCGGGGCCGAGGTCCAGCCGCTGCTCACCGAGTCCGGCGAGCGGATGGTCAGCCGGGCCACCTTCGCCGCCCTCACCGGCCGGCGGGTCCCGGCCTCGGTCTGGGACGACCCGGCCGGGGTCGAGCACGTCGCCCTGGCCCGCTGGGGCCAGGTCCTGGTGGTCGCCCCGGCGACCGCCCACACCCTGGCCCGGCTGGCCGCCGGCCTGGCCGACGACCTCCTCACCAACGTCGCCCTGGCCTTCGGCGGCCCGGTGGTGGTCGCCCCGGCCATGCACACCGAGATGTGGGAGCACCCGGCCACCCGGGCCAACCTCCAGACCCTCGAGGGGCGCGGGGTCCTGGTCGTGCCCCCGGCCTCGGGGCCGCTGACCTCCGGCGACGTCGGCCCCGGCCGCCTGGCCGAGCTCGACGACCTGGTCGCCGGCGTCGCCGCCGCCCTCGCGGGGACAAGAACCCTGGCCGGGGCGCGGGTCCTGGTCAGCCTGGGCGGGACCAGGGAGCCGCTGGACCCGGTCCGCTACCTCGGCAACCGGTCCTCGGGGCGGATGGGGACGGCGATCGTGGCCGAGGCGCTGGCTCGCGGGGCCGAGGTCACCGCCGTGGCCGCGGCCACCACCGTCGACCCACCGGCCGGGGCGCGGGTGGTCCGGGTCGAGACCGCCCAGCAGCTGTACGACGCCGTCCTCGCCGAGGCCGACGCCCAGGACGTGCTCGTCATGGCGGCCGCGGTGGCCGACTTCCGGCCCAAGCGGGCCGCCGAGGGCAAGCTCAAGAAGGACCAGGGCGTCCCCGAGGTCGTCCTCGAGCCGACCCCCGACACCCTGGCCGAGCT